>CAZOEM010000339.1:0-3890 GCA_964578735.1 uncultured Halobacteria archaeon
CAAATGGTATATAAGTTTTTAAACGTTCAAATCTGACAAATTAACCCTAAGGAAACAACATCAGTTTTTGCAAATATACAGTTATCTTGGTATGTTTAAATAGAATAGACTTACAAATCCCCTTAACCGAACACCCATGGAGAAAAAGAAATTAGAGCTCGACCACTCAAACACGAACCCGATATGTTTTTTGTGAACAAATACATGAAATTGATAGAGAAAGAGCTATTTGGGTAGTTATATGAAGCGAATACACCTGACAGTGGATAAAAGGAAATCAAAAATTTCCCTAAATTCGCCTATCTGCGAACTTCTTTTATTCGCATAACGTTATCTGAAACTGTGATTTGAATAGAATAAGAACGTAAAATGAACAGCATATTTATTTTAACCATAATATTTGTCTTCCTGACAATTTTTGTTGAATCCACAAATTTAATTCTTCAATTAAAGGGCAGAATATTAACCAAATGGTTCGGCAAAAAGGCTTTCACCATTCACATGATCTCTACTGGATTTTTTTGGATGATTACCTTCTGCCTCTTTGTTATACTACAATTAGATTTTGGTCTTTGGATAGCTCTTATTGGGTTTGCGATTCTTACAGGGTCCATTTATAATTCTGCCATTGCGGTAGAATTTATAATCATTATGATTCCCCATATAATGCTGGAGAATAAACCTTTAAAGAAATAAGTATTGGATTGAAATGAAAAAACTGTTAATCGAATTAGTGGCTCAATTTCAAGTTTTATCAACAAGTTCAGACGCTGACGCATTATCGAGAGAATATTTGAAATATTTGAAAATTTATATAGTCACACCTGATGATTTCTTCGAGCAGGAGGTGAAAGGGATGATACCACAAAAAGAGAAAGAAGAGATGTGGAGAAGAGTTTCAAAAGAAATTGGAATGAAGATATTTTTATAAATGTATATATAATAGAGGCATTAACAATCAAGAGGAGGGATCATGGCGAAGAAGAAATACAATCAGGTGTTCCAATTTAAGATTACACTGAAAGGTATCAAACCACCTATTTGGCGACGAATACAGGTCCCGGAAATATATACCTTCTGGGTCTTACACGTTGCCATCCAAGACGCTATGGGTTGGGACGATTACCATTTTCATGAGTTCGAAATGGTTAACCCTTCAACGGGTTTAAGAGAGAATATAGGGATACCCGCCCCGGATGAAGTTTTTGGTAGAGAAGTTCTTCCGGGCTGGGGAGAAAAAATAGGTGACTTCTTCTCTTTGGAGAATCGAACCGCAAGTTACGTATATGATTTCGGTGATTCTTGGGAGCACAAAATACAATTGGAAAAGATACTTCCAAGAGATAAGAACATTAAATATCCGATCTGTATCAAAGGCAAAAGAGCATGTCCTCCCGAAGATTGTGGCGGTGTCTGGGGGTATGCAGAGCTTTTAGAAATTATACGAAATCCCGAGCATGAAGAGTATGAAGAGATGTTGGAGTGGCTTGATGGAGAATTCGACCCTGAACATTTTGACGTGGTAGAGGTCGGTTTTGATGACCCAGATAAACGTCGCAAATTTGCTTTTGGATAAATTCATAACTCAAATGCCCGGGGTGATACACCTGTGTCAGGCAATCACCCGTTATTGGAGTTGAAGGTAGGGCTTATGGGGGTAAAGGATATAGGAAAATGGGGAATATAGGAGGTATTATATGACGAAGAACGGCAACAAAGCATCCAGAACAAAAGGTACTAAGAACATTTTTGATGAGATTAGCGCCGATGATGCTTTCGCTATCCTACGACTTCTTGCTAAAGAGGACCCGAAGGTTGCGAAAAGGATAGAACAAATAGCGATAGAATATTAAAAGGGATATGCAGATTCGAGAATGAATCCCCCTATGAATATATAGATTGGGCTGTGGACGCACCCACGGAATACTTTGGACAGGTCTTAGACGAATGGAAAAAAGGGCAGAAAGGGGTTACGGATGTGGAGTTGAGAGAGGTGCGGATGATGGCGAGGAGTTTGAAAGGAGAGGATGCTGAACGGTAGTTTTATTAGATCGCCCATCTCAGTCTTTATATTATTTTGATGACACATTAATCAAAGTCTTGAAGAAAGGTTTTTTATCTGCGTTAATCTGTGTTAATCTGTGTCCCTAAAATCCTTTTTGTAGGTCTTTACTTTTGGTGTGCTATGAATTTTAATACTTAACCGAACGCACATGACAAATCTCAATCAATCAGCCACATACCCTAACGACTCACATAACGCCCTTCGCTCCTTCTTCTCTGCCGCAGTCTCTATCCGGTTCGCAGACGTGCCGTCAACAGCTCCTAGCACTGCCCGGCCTAGTTCTGTCTCAGCGACAATAACGTCCAGAGGATTCGCAGAAGCGGCAAAAATATTCGCTACCGCAGGATGCGATTTCAAAACCGTCAGTACGTTTATGGGAAATGCACCATCCATAATGATAAAAAAAGTGTGAGAAGCACCGATTCGAAGACAATTCTCACCGGCTAACTCCTTTAAGCGCTCGTCATTTCCCGTAACCCTTGTCAACCTCGGCACTGCTTCGTTCATTGCAACGGCGCATTTCAGCGCTGGTACAGTGGTCAATAGCGTCTTGAAGAGGTCATCGCAGGCGAAGATAGAGAAATTACCCTGCCCTATTATCACCTGCTTCTCTTCCAGATTATTTACTTCTACCCGCTCGATCATCACCGCTGCCCCTTCTTCAGCACCTGTTTTAGACATGTTTGAGGGTTTACGCTGCGTCTACCATGCTTATTGCACCCTGCTCACATACATCTACGCATGTTTCGCAATCGGTGCACTCATCGGCATTGACGACCGCATGCTTACTGTCCCCTTCGCCTACCATAGATATGCACTCTACCGGGCACTCCTCTACACAGCTTTCACATCCATTACACTTTTCTATATCTACTACTGCTGGCATTTTTTTCTTATCACCTTTTTAGTTAATATTCCATCATAAATTCTTTTTTTATAGTATATATAAATAAGTTACTGTTTTATAGCAAGATAAATTTCCTTCTTACCTATCTTCCAGTCCTTCTCGTAGATTTTATCATCCTTCGCAGATGGTTTTCCCTTTTCTATACTCACTGCAAGTGTCTCTGTACAGATATAATCCGAGAATCTATCTATCGCTTCTTTTACCTCCTCGTCACCCTCGTACCTGATACTTATCTTAGCAGTATACTCTAAATCGAGGTCTTTTCTCATACCCTGTATCCTCCTTACGAAGTCTCTAACTAATCCTTCCTCTATGAGGCCCTTATTCAGGTAAGTGTCCAGGAACAGGGCGGTATCTTCATCCACATCTACCTGTTTATAAACATCCGCAGCAACAAACGCATCATCCTCAAATCGCACTTCGTTTACATTCAATTCGTCCTTCAATACCCCCACCAAACTTGCTACATTCTTACGCTTTCGATCACTACAAACCACTACGACCTCTTTTAACGGTTGTCGTATTTTTATTCCCACCTCTGCCCTCGCTCGCCTGCCGGCCTCCACCAATTTTGAAGTAAGGGCCATCGAAACCTCTAATTCCGTATCTATAAACGATTCTTCGGGTGATGGATAGTCGCAGAAATGTACACTTTCAAGTACGTCATCAGAAACTCCGCGCACTATTTTCTGATAGATGTGCTCAGTGACGAAAGGCACAAAAGGCGCAAGCAGTTTGCATAAGGAAACAAGAACCTCAAATAGCGTTATATATGCGCTAGCCTTATCAAAATCCGCCTCTACTATCCAGAACCGTCTCCTTGATCGTCTTATATACCAGTTGCTCAGGTCGTTAACTATAAACTCCTCCATCTTACGCGCGGCAACGTGTATCTCAAACCGTTCTATTGACTCTATC
>CAZOEM010000340.1:0-3888 GCA_964578735.1 uncultured Halobacteria archaeon
TACTTCCGAGCTTTCAGCCATTGGATCACTCCAACCACTGTCGGATATAACTACATTGCCAACTGAGAATTGCAATGGTGGGACTTGCACCCACAAGACCAACAGATAGCTTCGCTGCACCACCCCCTCTTCTTCCTATATTACCTCTCCTCCAACAGTCCCGAAACAATAGGTATAAAGTTACTACATATCTCACTCTCTTCGGCTTTTTAGCATCCGCTATTGCGGCCATATAAGCTTGCTCCAGGCTTGTTCCCTCTGTTCCACTTACACATTACACAGCTCATGGCTCCGAACGCCATGAATAATGCCACCAACATCAATGCAGTTCCATATTTTATTATTGTAGCTCCAACCCAAATTAAACATAATGTTAAGACTAAAAGACGGCGAACTCGTGCATCTGATAGACAAAAAGGGGAGACGATACCCTATCTTGTTGAAAGCCGGTTCCTCTTTCACTTTCACGCGAGGCACGATTTTACATGATTCCATAATCGGATTGGAAGAAGGAAGTGTTGTAAGATCGCCCTACAAGGAGCAACTTCTGGTACTCCGGCCTACTTTAGCCGAATATCTATCTCGGATGAAGAAAGGATCGCAGATAATCTATCCTAAGGACATAGGTGCCATTTTGATGCTTGCCGACATATTCCCAGGTGCGAATGTGTTAGAGGCGGGAACCGGTTCAGGGGCTCTTACGATAGCCTTGTTACGCGCTGTGGGCAGGAGCGGGAAAGTGATTTCGTATGAAAGGCGGAATGAATTCGCAGCGATTGCAAACCACAACATCGAAACTTTCTTTGGACAGGTAGGGATTGCCGGAAAACAGGGAACCTGGGAATTAAAGGAGCGGGACATCTATGAAGGGATAGAAGAAAGCGATTTGGATCGAATAATATTGGACCTCACAGAGCCCTGGAGAGCGTTAAAGCACATAGAGCAATCGCTTAGAAGCGGTGGAATACTCCTCTGCTATAATCCCACTGTACTGCAGATATTCAAGCTATCGAAACGGCTGGAAACGAAATATGGGCGAACCTTTCGTGTGATGGGTACTTATGAGCTTAGCATGAGGGAATGGGAGATAAAGGGGCGAAGCATGCGACCAGAGCATAAAATGATTGCTCATACAGGGTTTATCTTTGTAGCGCGGAAGTGTTCTTTTTCCAATATTAGCACGTAGATACCGTCTATTTTTTCGTTTGTCATATTTGGATACGGGAGGGGATATTATTTAAAAACCAAACGTTTAAGTATCTACACCCTCATAGATATTATAACTACTAATATGAGGTATAATAAAGAGTAGAAAAAGAGACAAATAGATGGTTGAAATGGATATATCAAAAGAGAAGAAGGTAAGAGAGGTGATGACGCGAGGTGTTATTACGGTCGCGCACGACACGCCCGTGAATGAAATTGTCAAAATCCTGGTGCGGAAGGACATATCTGGCATTGCGGTAACTGCGCCCGACAACGAGGCAGTGGGTGTTATATCAGAGATAGACATAATAAAATTTATGGATAAGGATTGGGGCAGCTTAACGGCAGAGGATGTTATGTCCCACTTCGTGAGGGCAATAGACCCGGAAACAACACTAAGGAAAGCAGCAGATACTATGAGGGAGTTGAACATTCATAGATTATTAGTTCTTTCTCTAAGTCCCGCGCCAGGCGTACCCATAGGGATATTATCTGCAAGTGATATACTGAGAGCAATTGTCAAATAATGCCTTACTGGTGGATTTTCCGCTTTGTTTTAAATACTTTTTTTAACCCATTAGTAGTAAATCCGGGACTGAAACATCTTATCGGACAGGACAATTAGATTCGCATACAATATCTCTCATCCGGGAACGAATTTCTTCCTGGCTAGAAAAGCGCATCAATTCATGCCAGCGTTTTTGCAGCTCGCATAGCCGTTGAAAAGGGTCGTATTTCGGCACTGCATCTGTTTTGGCAATTACAATGTTATTTAATGCTTCTTCGCTACCCGCCTTGTCACCCTGTGCAAGATACTCGTCAGAAAGCAATACCGATGAATTTTCTATCT
Source organism: uncultured Halobacteria archaeon (assembly GCA_964578735.1). GTDB lineage: Archaea > Halobacteriota > Syntropharchaeia > Alkanophagales > Methanospirareceae > Methanophaga. Next base: position 2,057 of record CAZOEM010000340.1, read on the forward strand.
TCGTTTCGAGATCGGGTTTCAAGAAACAGCCTGGATAAGGGTCGAAATCTTCCGGATATACCATTGTTAATCCCGCAATCGCCTTTTGATGCTCTATCTTCGCACGTTCATAGATAAAACGATGGATGTCTTCTCGCAACTGCGTCCAGGTTGGATACGCCTTGGACGGCGGCAGATGCTTGATTGATAGTTGATTATCAAGGAAGAAGTGAAAACCAAACATTTTCGCATTTATCAAGAAGTCTATGTCCTCGCCTCTCGTTACGTCGGGGTCAAACGGCACAGCGGTAAAAAGGTCACTATGGATGACCATATTCCCACCGAATACAAATGGCGTCTCTTTTAACCTTGGATCAGACCCAATGAATTTACCAAATGCCTCGTTCATACGCTCATATTGGTCCCAATATTTCATCCATGGTCGAACAGGTTTTTTAACGTGGTAGTCGCCATCTGGCTGAAGGTAATATCCCGCAACTGCGTTGACCTTCTGGCCCTCTATTTCCTTACCGATGAATTCCTTTGCCTTCTGCATGTATTCCGGGTCTTCAAATACCTCGTCATCATCTATAAGCACTGCCACTTCCGAACCCAGGATATGCGGGATGAAGACGCACATGTTTCGAACGTTTGAATAGCCGCTGAGTTTTAGAAGGTCAGTATACTCATTTTTACCTGCGCTGATCAAGAGATCATGTATTTGCTTAAGCTTGGACGGCCCAAATAGCAGTACCTCAGCAGAAACGGATTCGATAATACTAGTAACTTTATTCTCTACTTGCTCTTCTATAGCAGCCGCATCGGCAACAGCAAGTATTACGAGCTTGAACTCTTTATCTGTGAGTACCCCTATGCTCTCTATCGCTCTAAGTAATGTGCCTTCGCTATCTAAAGGTGTTGGGTGGTCGTAGATAACGTCCCCTTTCTTCTCGCCGGACCAATACGATGGTATTACCATTGTGACTTTCATAGTTCTCTTTTTGTAGTTCTACCTATATATATCATTAAAAACATTTAGAGTGGTAACAAAAAACAATAAGTTCTTTTGGCAAATTTTCGTTTTTAATTTTTACCTATGCATTAGGATACTTTTTTAGAAGGAAACTACAAAGGATTTAAGATATAAAGAGAAAGGGAACACAACTTCCCCCCCCTTCTACACGGTATCTACTTCGAAACCACACTGTCGTTTGCTTCACCATCCATAATATCCGCACTGGCGTTCTCTGGTCCTTCCGCAATTTCTTCTACACCACCCGTAATATCCGCACTGACGTTCTCTGGTCCTTCCGCAATTTCTTCTACACCACCCATAGTATCCGCACTGGCGTTCTCTGGTCCTTCCGCAATTTCTTCTACACCGCCCATAGTATCCGCACTGGCGTCCTCTGGTCCTCCTACAACTTTTTCTCCTTCTTCTTTAATACCCTCTGCAACTTTTTCTCCTTCTTCTTTAGTATCCACACTGACGTTCTTTACTACTTCTACAAGTTCCTCTTCTCCTTCTTTAACATCCTCTGCAACTTTCCCTTCGTCTTTCTCAGCCTCCTTAACGCACCCCATAGACATAGCCACCACTAAAACGGCTATTGCAATAGCCGCAAAAATAATCGCTTTTCGCTTTTCCATGTATATCACCCCCTACTTTTTTTCAGCCTTGTATTAGCACTCTACAATACGTTCAACATTCCCCCGTTACATAAGAGGGCATATCCACTATATAAAGGCGATGGTTTTTGTATGTATATTATATCTTATCATCATTTTATCTTTTTAAAAAAGGTTTATGAGAATGCAATGATGATAGAACTTAATTTTGGCACTAAACCGGA
>CAZOEM010000341.1:0-3886 GCA_964578735.1 uncultured Halobacteria archaeon
AGTAGAGAAGACTGAGGTAGATGCAAAAATAGAGATTACCTCGCCTGACCAGATGAAATCGTTCCTGGATGAGGAAGAGAAAATGCTGGAAGAAATGGTAAACCAGGTGAAAGAAAGCGGAGCCAATGCGCTTTTCTGTCAGAAGGGTATAGATGACCTAGCACAGCATTATCTTGCAAAAGGCGGCATATTAGCTGTGAGACGCGTAAAAGAGAGCGATATGAAAAGCCTCGCAAGTGCAACCGGTGGAAAGGTGCTAACGACATTGGAGGAGATCCGAGCAGAAGACCTTGGAGAAGCGGGGCTGGTCGAAGAAAGTAAGGTAAGCGGAGAGGAGATGATATTCGTGGAGAACTGTCAGAATCCAAAATCCGTGTCCATATTGCTGCGAGGAGGAACAGAGCATGAGGTGGATGAGTTAGAACGAGGTATGAATGACGCATTAAGAGTGACAGCATGTGCGCTAGAGGATGGCAAGTATGTAGCAGGAGGGGGAGCTGCAAAGATAGAATTAGCGCTCAACTTGCGTGATTATGCGGCAAGCGTGGGTGGCAGAGAACAACTGGCAATACAGGCTTTTGCTGATGCTATGGAGGTCATTCCACGGTCACTTGCCGAGAATGCCGGCTTGGACCCCATAGATATGCTCGTTGCACTTCGGTCTGCGCATGAAGCAGGAGACAAATTTGCTGGTTTGGATGTATTCCGAGGAGAACCAACAGATATGTTGAAAACGGGAGTCATTGAGCCTCTACGGGTGAAGACGCAGGCTGTAAGTTCGGCTGCGGAATCAGCAACGATGATTCTGAGGATAGACGACGTAATTGCAGCAAGTGCCGAAGAACAGCCACCAGCAGGAGGCGGTATGCCACCAGGAGGTGGCTATCCTGGAATGTATCCTGGGATGGATGGGGGATATTAAACCTTTCCCCCCCTTCCTTGTTATTACCCCTACACAATCATCCATATCTTAGTGTGATTTTCAACAATTGCCGCTCTCATTCTCTTTGCTCCTTAAAGCGTTCTATAAACTTGTCATATACCACAATCTCGAATTCACTGAATGTTGGTTCATTCCCCCTCTCAGTTATAATCTCATCCAAATCGAGCTCAACAGGTACAATTCCCTCTTCGTTTTTACACGCATATATGATTTCTCCACGGGGTGATACAACCATACTTCTTCCGATATACCGCTTATTTCCTATCTCACCACATCTATTTACACCAACCACAAATAGCTGATTGTCTATCGCCCTCGCTTTTAACCTTGCGTCCCACAAATAATCCGCCTCTTCCGGTGCGCTTGCGGGAACAAATATGAGTGATGCACCATTAAGTGCGATTATCCGTGTAAGTTCAGGAAATGCAATTTCAAAACATACCAGTACTCCAAACGTAATATCATCAATCTCAAATACTGGGAACTCATTACCCGATTGAATAAATGGTTTCTCCATCGGATGTGTGACCACTCTTCTGTATGCGCCGATTACTTCGCCGTTGTGAATCACAGAAGTCGTATTATAAAATCTATTCCGCATAACCGGATGTTTTTCGATTAACGGAAGTATGACGGTCTTCCCGGTCTTCTTAGCAACCTCTATAATGCTTTTCGCTTCATCACTAACCTTATTTAAATACTGCAAAGTTTCAATGCCACTTCTTCCAAGTGCAAAACACTCTGGAAAGCAGGTTATCCCTTCTAAGTCACCTAATGCCTCTTTTAACCGTTCTATGTCCGTTGGATCATAGTTTGTCTGCACGATATTTATTCTCATTTCCTGTACTTCCTATCTTCTTATATACTATCATTCTCTACTAACATTTTAACGTTATTAAGTAGAGGTAAAGAATAAAAGAAGTATGTGTAAAGCTCAAGAAGGATACGAATGCGAGTATCAAGTTCAGAATGAAATGCTTGACGATGCTAAGAAATTATTCAGGGAAGCGGAATTATCAGATAGCGAGCGTGAAGAGAGGACAAAAGAAATAGCTAAAGAAATCATGAAGGTGTCTGTTGAAACCTCCGATATTGAAATATTTTTAAGAAAAGTGGTAGATATGGGAAGTAAATATTTGGAAGTGAAGTCTTTTTCTATATTTCTACTTGACGAAGCCAAGGAGAAAGAAGGCGGTAAGGCGTTAAGAATTGCTGATAGCAGTGGGGAAAGTAGTTATAAACTCAAAGAAGATATGGCTAAGTATTACGTGCCTGTAAGACCGCCATTTACAAAAGAAGAAAGAGAAGAAAAGAATAAGATGAAAGAATTCACCGAGAACTTGGAGAAAGATAGAGACTCCAAATTTTCCTGGAAGGAACAAAAAGGTTAATCGAGAACAAAATGCTACCCATGGGTATAACCGCCTGTGTTGTCCATAGTGGCTATATTGCTAATTGTAGTTTGAGTCTAAAAGACAATAAAGTATTAGATGATGTTGTATGTCATGAAGAATGGCGTGGGATGGCTGAGCCAGAAACAAAGCAAGTATCTGGATCAATAATCGAAGTGCCGTTGAAATGGGGTGGAGAAGTCCGGGGTCTGGTTAGAATTGGAAACCACCATGAAAGCCTTCAAATTGGAAATCGTGCAGAACTTAAGAGCTTATTTAAAAATATGCAAGAAATTAAAGCAATGATCAGCAAAGGAGAAAGAATTATACTATTTAGCAAAAATCATGAGCGACTTTTAGTAGATTTTGCCGGATATATCTCTCAATCGCTCGATACTTTTTACGCTTCAAAGGAGCGGTATAATAGAATATTCGGAAGTGAACTACTGAAAAAAATAGAAAGTTTAAACGTCGAAGAAATTAAAGGAAGAAAAAATAAGGATGTTGCAGAGAGGATAAAATATTTCGCTTTTAATATCCTTGCCCAGGATATAATAGGAGTTGATAAAATATATGAAAAAGTAGTAAACCATATAAAAGAAATATCTAACTATGCATTAAAGCTAAGCAACGAATATATGGGAATTATAGAAGATTTAGAGCGTTTTGAGAGTTTATTAAGAATGGATATACGATATAGGGATCATTTTATACATCAATTTCAAGTATTTCTCATGGGCTATTACATGATAAACCACAGTGGTAATCTACAAAATTTGTTAGTTGAATACTTAAAGGAGAAAGGGTATTCCGGAAGTAACGAAGACTTGCTGGATCCGGTTATTAACTGCTGGTTTTTAAGTTCTATGTTCCATGACATTGCTTACCCTATCGAGAAAACTAACAAATTGCTTGGCAGCTACCTCAAGGCGGCTTTTCTTAAGAGGGATTTTCCTTTTGATGTAAGAGAAATAACATCCGAGGAACTTTTGAAAGAATTACGACTTACGATTCCATGGGGTAACTTCCTGGCGATTTATGATGGAATCTTTGATTATTATAAAACATTATTGTGCGATTTGATGTGTGAACGAATAGATGGAGATGTGAAACAAAACATAACAAAGGTACTAATCCAGCAAATAATAAAGAACCAAAATCATGGTCTTTTTAGTGCATTAATCTTAATGCACTGTTCATACGAAAATCTTCCTCCAGAAAAAAGGATAATAGTGAGAGAAGCAGCACTTTCTATGGCTTTGCACACCCCGGAAATCTATCGAGAAATCTTTATGGCAAAGAGTGGCTTGCTATCACCAAAAGAGTTTCCTTTTGGTTTCTTGCTCATGCTTTGTGATAATGCCCAGCAATGGGGACGCCCTCGACTTAGTGACTTAATAGAAGATATTCAAATAGAACTAAAAAAGCTTGAAATATCCGACAATAATGTTTCCATAGACTTAAAATATTCAAAAATGCCAAATGATGCTATAATATCTAAAATAAACGAGCCTCGTCAGAGTTGGGAATTTACTATGGATGACATCCTTAA
>CAZOEM010000342.1:0-3879 GCA_964578735.1 uncultured Halobacteria archaeon
TAGTAGGGCTGTATTCGGCATTTGTGGTCTTATCAAACTTGATACCCATTTTCTCCTATCTCAGCAACAAGCTTGATCGTTTTACAAGCGTCAACATCAAGAGGTCCTACATTATTCCATATTATCGCCCCAATAGAGGTGTTCGCAGGCGGATAAGAGGATTTATAAGTCATCCCTGCGGGCAACTCATCTTTTACGACAACCTGAGTCAATTTACATTTACTGGTATTGTTGACGCTAATCTTGAATTTAACAAGAGTAGAAGGTGCTGCCTTTGTGACGTCACCCACTTTTGTTACTGATATATTGGTTTCCTGAGAAGATGAGTTCTTTGGCGTTTGTGTGTCCTGCACGACGAAGTCAAGAGAATTATTGTCCGGAACATCAGGTATAAGAGGCGAGTTATTGCATCTTCATCAGCTTTCGCTATTTTACAACCTTATTCAAGGCCTTTAGTGTTAAATGTAAACAAGTTGTAGCGATATAATAACAACAATCGGAACTTCTTTCGAATCCTCACGCAGGGACGAATAATCGAATATCTGAAATGTTAAATGGACTTTCAGGACCAGACCAGTCATTTAGCGTGTGGTACCGCCCCAAAACACCTATAACCAATTCAGCAGTTATCAATGAACGATTGCGTCTCGAAGATTAGCCGTACTTGGCTTTCTTCCTGCTGCTGCTATGGACTAGAAGATATGACACTTCTCATAGGACCCCCTCTTGTCGGGATATGGGGATAGAATTCAAAGGCTCTTAGACCATAATAGGCTTTTCAATGTCTCTCTTTGCATTTGTAAGGTGATCGAATATTTCCTGTAAATCCGCTCCACCATATGCTTTCAGATTTTCGGTGAATTCAGTGAGTGTCACTGGAAAGTGCGAAAGTAGAAGTAGGACAGATAGCAATTTTGTGCTTTTACAAGGCGGTGAAAAGCAAAAATGGACCTATTAGGTGGTTTGTTAGGTGGAAAGAAAGAGGAAAAAAAATAAAGGATGTAAGTAAGAAGGATGAAATGCTGAGAGACGAGATGGCAAAGAAGATACGACAAAATATGAATGCGACCGAGAGAGACAGAAGGGATAAGACAGAGAATCGCAAGGCGGAAAAGAGGATTTTATTTTATTTTATTTTATTTCATTTTATAACATATTTCGCGTATTTTACCTTTCCGGCTTGTTACTTTCTCTTTTATTTTTATTCCTGGTAATTTATCGCTAGCGCTATAAATTTTTCCGTCTTCTGTCTTTACCACGTCTAACACACCTATATCCTTTATATGCGAGAAGATAAAAAATAATAGAATAGAGAATAGCCTATATCTGCAAATAATTAGATAGACTTATGCAAAGCGGGGGTAGCCGAGCTGGACAAAGGCGCAGGACTTAAGATCCTGTTCCGTAGGGATACGTGGGTTCGAATCCCTCCCCCCGCATGATTTACTTCTTTCCGCCCCGTAAAGAATGATTTTATCGGCACTGTCGAATATTATAGATATTGGAGCGCCAGTGTCTATTTTTTCTTTCAAATTCCCGCCATATACTCAATATACAACCTCCTTCAGCGAATTGAGATTAAGCGCCTCTTTTATCTCCCGCGATATCCTCCGACCAGAGCTCATTGGCTCTTGGTATAGCAACTGTGAGTATGGCGAGCCATTAATGTAAAGGTTCGTGCCCGCGACAATTCTAGCGGAAATCTCAAATGCGATAAACTCCAGGTTTTCCGTGCATACTGTCTCTATGCAGAAAGGACCGATTACGCCCGGACTGAACAGTTCTCGAGATGTTTCGATTACTTTCTGGCCCATTTCCAGTACTCGCGGTAGGAGCGACTCTCTAATTACGACCGGTAGATTGCCCGTAACCACAAATGAAGGTTCCGGATGACTATCCTGGAGTATATACGATAGCCGGGCGATGCCATCTATGTTGGATTCATAACGGATGTCCATACTGAGGAGTTCCACCTTATCCTGTAGCGGAGAATAGAAATAGTGCGGATAGAACCGGGTTCCTATCACATACTCCTGTAGTGTGAATTTCTCTTTATCGCTCAGTTCCAGTTCCTTGTGCTTCTGTTCAAACTCATTGGGACTACTTGCAAGGATATAGCCCTTCCCGCCCTTCGCACCTGGGAATTTCACTATTACTACTCTATCTATATCTGCAGGGTCTTTGAATTCTCGTGGCATCCTCAGCCCTGCACGATCCATCCATTCTCGTTCCTTAACGCGATCTGATTCCCAGTCCAGAACCTTTCTATTTCCGAACAGGGGTACAGTGAGTTCGTTCTCGATCCTGATAGGCGAGAGATACTCCACAAATGAGCCGTGCGGGATAAGAATAGCGTTTCGTGCTATCACTCGCTCTTGAAACTTCCGTTCCAGGACCTGCGTGTATTTTTCGACTGTTAGTACTTCATCTGCCAGCCCGAACTGTCGATAAAGATCCTCTGTGCCCTTTTTACAGATCACCATATTCCTGAAGCCTTCATCCCTCGCGCCCTTAAGTATCTGGAGTGCGGTATGACTCCCAATAGTGGCTATGGTGATCTTTTTGGGGTCATAACCGTCCAGAATGCTGTTGATTTCGCTTTCGTCTATCATTTCACGTAACTGTCTCTTCCAATCTGTCCTGTAAAATGGCTTTTTTGAGCTCCATTGCCACCCGCTTGCCGACCGAAAGCGACTCACCATAGTAGTAGCCCGAATATGGGGTGAACACTGTTCCGGGCGAGCCCTGCACGCGCATAGAGATGTCAAATACAATCGCTTTTTCTGACGGTGGACCGGGAATGAACGCGGACTGTAACGCAAAAGGGCCTATAATCCCTGGAGGGTACTCTTGCCTTGCCACACGCACGAATTTCTCGCCTAAATCGAATATTTGCTCTAATAGCGATTCCTTCACCGTGCATGATATGTGCCCGGCTTCTATTGCTTTCACATCTATGTACTTCAATGCTTCTAACTGCTGTGTTGCAGGAAGACGGAGAATGCCGTCCAGATTAGTTTGTCTCCTTGTGTCAGTCCCCAAAAGTTCCAGTCGCTGGTCTAAGATCGAATAGAAGTAGTTGAAGTTAGTCTGCGTACCCATAACGAACTCTTCGATTACCGCTTTCTTCAGTCCCGTCTCCGTTATCTTGCCCGCGTGAATCATCTGCTCAGAATTCTTATAGAACTCATCGGTGGAAGAAGCGAAGAAGAACGCACGTTCGTATGTCCGCTGTGCTTCCGGTGCTTTTACCAGAACCAGCCGGTCTATCTCCTCGGGGCTATTATAGGTCCGGGGATATGGAATCCCTCCCTTTTCCATCAGATAATACTGGTTCCTATCGGCATCTCGCTCCTCTGCCCGGAGTATGCTTCGGGTACCGAAGAGCGGCAGCAGGAATTCATTCTCTATCCGGTCAAAGCCTACGTACACCTCAAAGGAGCGGTGCGGTATGAAGATAACATTCTGTTCTCGCAGCTCCCGCAGCACTCGTTCCTCTGTTATATCCGTGAATTTATCCAGTATTATCGTCCGGTCCACTATACCGAGCGAGTCTTCCGTACGATAATACCGCGCATAGGTTTGCTCTCTGCCCTTCTGGCACACTACCAGCGTTCTGAAGCCCAGGTCCTTAGCACCCCTACATATATCCAATGCCGAATGTGACCCCAGAACGCATATGGTCGCATTATTCAGGTCGTATTCATCTAAAACTGCTTTTATCTCTTCTTCTGAAATCATCTTGAACACCTGTTAAGTATTCAAGTTTTAGTATAAAAAAACTTTCTTTCAAACTTTAAGAAAGTTTAATCAACAAACTTTTAGTTCTAATCCCAAAGGAATGATATATCTTCGGTTTTGGCAATGGATTGAAAGAGA
>CAZOEM010000343.1:0-3873 GCA_964578735.1 uncultured Halobacteria archaeon
AAAGCTTTGATTGGTATCTGTCTTTTAGGTGAGTTGACCTTAAGATCACTTGACTATATCAGCTCTTTTGGCGAACGATTGGCGGCACCCCTATTGGCGGGCGCGCTACAATCTGCAGGTATAGACTCTGTGCACTTTACCGGCGGTGACGTTGGGATAATAACAAATGCGGAATATGGTAGCGCACAATTGATAGGGGGTGTAGAGCAAGCGGTAAGGGCGCGAATTACGCCTTTGTTAAGTGATAAGATACCCGTTGTGTGTGGCTTTACCGGGGAAACAAGAGACGGGAAGATAACAACTCTTGGCAGGGGTGGCTCGGACTATACCGCTACTATAATAGGGGCGGCGATAGATGCCGATGAGATATGGCTCTGGAAGGATACCGAGGGTATAATGAGTGCAGACCCCAAACGGATAAAGAATGCGAGAAAGATACCCTATATATCATACATAGAGGCAATGGAATTATCCTATTTCGGTGCTGCTGTACTCCATCCCAGGGCGATAGAGCCAGTAATGGAAAAGAAAATCCCGATTAGGGTGAAAAATTTGCTCAACCCCGATGACGAAGGCACGCTTATTGGAGAAGAGCAAGAGAAGACCAAAAAGGCCGCTAAAGCCATTACGCTTATTGAAAAAACAGCAATTGTCAATATCGCGGGAACTGGTGTTAGTAGTATATCAGACCTTGCGTCCCGCATATTCTCTGTCCTGGCTGCTAAAAAGATAGACATCATCATGATAAGTCATGGCTCCTCTGAAAGGACCGTGTCCCTTGTTATTGATGGCGCACAATTGGAACGAGCTATTGATGCGCTACAAAGCATAAACGCCGTTGACACGGTAATCCGGGACTTATCCGTCAATAGCAATGTTTGTACAGTAGGTGTTGTTGGCGTTGGTATGGCAGGAACAGTAGGAGTCGCAGGTAAAGTCTTCTCCGCTCTTGGCAATGAAGGAATAAGTGTGAAAATGATCTCTCAGGGCAGTTCGGAATTTAATATCTCTTTTGTGGTACAGAAGGAGGAAGCATATAAAGCAGCGCAAGCAATACATGATGTCTTTGAGATGGGGACCTAAAAAACATTCCTTTCAAAAAGAAACCGTTACCAAAGAAATAATATATATCACGTACAATAAAAGCTTATAAGCTTTTTATCATATTAGTAACATAAACCAAATGGGGGGGTGAAAAAAGGAAAGCGATGACAGAATCAGAAGTAGATAAGGATGGGCAAGTTGGAACCGACCTGTTAGCCGGGGTAGATGTAAAGACAACAGAGGAGATAGAAGTTCCGAAGTTACTGATAGACCAGGTAATCGGGCAGGAACGTAGCGTGGAGGTGATAAAGAAGGCAGCTAAGCAGAGTAGACATGTGATGCTGATAGGCACGCCTGGCACCGGCAAGTCAATGCTTGCAAGTAGTATGGCCGAATTACTGCCAAAGGAGGAATTGCAAGATATATTGGCGTATCCTAATGCAGAAGATAAAAATAATCCAAAGATAAGAGTTGTTCCCCGCAGTAAGGGAAAAGAGATAGTAGATGCCCAGAAGCAAGAAGTACGGAAACGCATTCAGATGCGCAATACTTTCCTTATGCTCACTTTCTTCCTCATCCTGGCTATGGGTGTCATTTATGCTTTACAGGACGGTGAAATCAAGGTGCAGTATATTTTTTGGTCAATAATTGCCGCTGCTGTTGTTCTTTTAGTCTTTAGATGGATGATGCCGAAAGAAGAAGCGATGATGCCTAAATTACTTGTTAGTAATGCCGGACATGAGACTGCGCCATTTGTGGATGCAACGGGATCGCATTCTGGAGCTTTGCTCGGCGACGTTCGACACGACCCATATCAATCAGGTGGACTAGAGACACCAGCACATGATCGGGTAGAAGCGGGCGCTATCCACAAGGCGCATAAAGGCGTCCTTTTCATTGATGAACTGAATACGCTGCGGGTAGAAGCGCAGCAAAATCTACTCACTGCTATGCAGGAGAAGGAATATGCCATAACCGGCCAATCGGAGAGAAGTGCCGGGGCCATGGTAAAGACAGACCCGGTACCCTGTGATTTCGTTATGGTCGCTGCCGGTAATCTAGATGCCATAGCCGGTATGCATCCTGCACTACGTTCTCGAATAAAAGGCTATGGCTATGAGATATACATGAAAGATACGATGGACGACACGGTAGAGAATAGAAAGAAGCTTATCCGATTCATCGCTCAAGAGGTAAAGAAAGACAAAAAGATACCTCATTTCGATACGAGTGGTGTGAAAGAGATAATAAGAGAAGCGCGGAGAAGATCCGGCAGAAAAGGTCATCTCACCCTCATTTTACGTGACCTTGGCGGACTGGTGCGAGTAGCAGGCGATATAGCGCATGCAGAAGACGCTAAATATACTACTGGCGAGCATGTGATAAAAGCAAAAGTAATGGCAAAGTCAGTCGAGCAGCAGTTGGCTGATGAGTATCTTGAGCATAAGAAGGATTATCAATTATTCAAAACAAGAGGAGTTGAGGTAGGGCGGGTGAATGGACTTGCAGTAATGGGTGATACTGGAGTCCTGCTCCCTATACTCGCAGAGGTTACGCCCGCGCAATCGCGAGATGAAGGACGGGTAATAGCAACTGGTAGATTGCAGGAGATAGCACAGGAAGCGGTGCAAAATGTCTCTGCCGTATTCAAAAAAATCACCGGGAAGGACCTGTCACGTAAAGATATACATATCCAATTTGTAGGCACACACGAAGGAGTAGAAGGTGATTCGGCTAGTGTATCTATTGCTACCGCGGTTATATCCTCTCTTGAGAATATCCCCGTGGACCAGCGTGTGGCGATGACAGGTTCTTTGTCCGTGCGAGGAGATGTTCTACCGGTAGGTGGAGTAACGGCGAAGGTGGAAGCGGCAGCACAGGTGGGTATTAAAGAGGTATTGATACCTCAGTCGAACCTGAATGACGTGCTCATCGAGGATCGGTATAAGGACAAGGTGAAGATAATACCTGTTGCCACAATAGAGAATGTGCTTGAACATGCTTTGGTCGGTAAAATGAAGAAGAAGTTCATAGAGAAGATAAAGAGTTTCACTATGATGGAGAAAATTATCCCTGAGGGTGTGGCGGAAAAAAAGGCCGTGTAGCAAGCAGTAAAGTAAAAACAAAAAAGCGTATCGCATCGCAAAACGAAAAAACCACGAGATTTCACGAGATTAACACAAGAAAATAGGGCTAATAGGGGGGTAAAAAGACCAACATGGTATTAAAACTTTGTTACTATTGCGATTCTCTCGTGAAAATCTGTGTAATCTTGTGGTCGGTTAAACAAACACAGGAGGGAAAAAGATGCGTAGCGTAACGATAAATCCAGCAAAGATGTGCCAGCCAATAGGTGCAATGTACGCGCTCTTTGGCGTTCACGCCGCAGTTCCGCTCGTTCATGGTTCTCAGGGCTGCACTGCATATCCGGCTGTATTCTTCAAGCGACAACAACTCGTTCCACTCAACCACCTTTTACAATCTCTCTCCTGCATACGGCAAAGCCTACGGCATCTATCTGGGTGGTTCAAGCGACAACTCGTTCGTCACAAGCACCGTTTACAATCTCTCTCCTGCAAACTACGACGCCTACGGCATCTATCTGGGTTCTTCAAGCGACAACTCGTTCGTCACAAGCACCGTTTACAATCTCAATGCAGGCCGCTACGCCTACGGCATCTGGTTAGATTCTTCAAGCGGCAACTCGTTCGTCACAAGCACCGTTTACAATCTCTCTTCTGTACACGACAACGCCTACGGCATCAGGCTGGATTATTCAAGCGACAACTCGTTCAGCTCGGGCAGCATATCAGACCTCAATGCTCCAAC
>CAZOEM010000344.1:0-3862 GCA_964578735.1 uncultured Halobacteria archaeon
CACGTTTTTTATTACCTCTTCATGGTAGATGTCAGATTCCTTTCGATACTTTTGCGCCTTCTGCAGTAATTCCTTCAATTTCTTGTCCTTCTCCAGTTCCTTCTCCATCCCATCAAATTCGCGTTTCAACTCGGTTATCTTCGCCACTAATTTCCGCTCTTTTTCCTTGCTAAGCACCTCTACCTGCTGCCTTAATTCTAACTTGTCTATTCTCTGCCTAAGCAGTTCAAAAGCTTGTATGCTTTGCATATCATTTTTCTTCCGCATCTGCTCTACAGTAGAATAGTACTGGGACGCTTTTCTATTCAACTCGCCACGTTTTGCCTTCCCGTCCCCTATCAGCTTCTCGTACTCCTCCCGCTTCTTCTTGAACTCCTTTGCCTTCTCGACCGCGCTCTTTATCCGCCCGTTCAACTCGTCCCTTAACTCAGCCCATTTACTAGCTTCCGAGTTTAACTTGGTCCTTCTCGCTTTATACTCATCCGCCTTTTTTGTTATTTCCGCTCTCCGCTCTTCCAACTCCTCTAGCATTCTCGTTTTATATCTTGTACACTAGCCCATATAAAAGCTTTCATATTTATATCCCTGGAAATGCATATGCATCCCCATCATCTGAGCAATAGTGAATGTGCTGAAAACCCTTCCTTAGCACTATGACCTCATCTTTTATCCTGTTTTCGTCTTCTCCCCTTATTACTACCCGCGCTATAAGAGCCGCTATTTCTCTCATCTCCGATTCCTTCATCCCTATCCTCGTGAGCTCTTGCACACCAATTCTTATCCCGGCTGGCTTTTCGGGGTCTTTATCAGAAGGCAGCATGTTTTTATTTATTATTATATTCGCGTTTTCCAATTTTTCCGCAACCGCAGCCCCACCGCCATGACTGAGACTGTTTATTGCAATTTGATGTGACTCGGTAAAGCCTTTATGCTCGCATAAAACATCAAACCCTTTTTCATATAGACTCTGTGCTAATACTTTCGCATTTGAAGTTATCTGTGTTGCATATGCCTCACCAAACTGCATCATTTCAACTAATGAAACCGCTAATCCGGCAACATGATGCAGATGATGATTGCTCACCGTTCCGGGGAAAACAGCACTATCTATTCCCTCTTTTAAGCTCTCTTTACATAATAATAGCGCCCCCTGAGGGCCCGGAAAGGTTTTATGCGTGCTGCTTGCCACAACATCTGCCCCTTCACGCAAGGGATCCTGAAATTTCTTCCCTGCGATAAGTCCTAATACATGTGATCCATCATACGCTATATTCGCACCCACATCATCCGCTGCTTCCCTCGCCTCAGAAATAGGGTGCGGGAAAAGGAATAGACTACCACCAAAGAGTAATAGCGAAGGCTTATTTAGCTTTATCGCCTTCACCATCCCATCCACATCTATATTCATCTCCCGCGTGTCATATGGGAACGTTTCCAATGTCAAATTCCGCATCGCCGGGATAGAAACCTTCGAATGGCTTATATGCCCACCATTAGGCACGGATAATGCCATTAATTTTTCGCCCGGAGAAGTAAGAGCAAAAAGAACGGCCATATTCGCAGTTACGCCCGAAATAGGTTTTACATTCGCATGTTCCGCCTCAAAGAGTTCTTTTGCAAACTCGATTGCCTTCGCTTCTATCTTATCTATGTATTTACAGCCCTGGTAAAACCTGTTTCCTACTTCCCCTTCTGCATACCGATGCGACAAATCAGAAGCGAGTAGCATCCTTACCTTATTACTTGTGATATTCTCACTTGCGATCATCGGCAATGCGTTTTTATAAAGTTCGTGATGTTGCCTTACTGCATCCACAATATTTTCTATCTCTGCTTCTGCTTCTGCTTCTGCTTCCATCTCCATTCTTCTCTTCATCCCCCTTTCTTGCTTCCACTTTTTATTTTAACTTTTCAATAATAAAGAAAGGACTGCCATCCTTACAGGCATGCCGTAAAAAGCCTGTCGAAAATATCTTGCATTTTTCGTCTGGTCCACATCCGCATTTATTTCGTCCAATTTGGGGAGTGGATGCATAATTACCACATCTTCATTCTTCGCTATAAGCTCCGTAGTTATGCGGTAGGTGCCCGCTACTTCATTGTACTCGGTAGGATCAGGAAACCGCTCTCTTTGTATCCTCGTTACATATAACACGTTTACTTCATTTATAAAGTCCGTTATTTTAGTTGATTCGAATATCTCGGCCCCTGCTCCTTTTAAGTCCATTTTTATCTCATCGGGCATCCTCAAAGCATCAGGCGACACAAAAAATAGCTCCGCACCATATAAAGATAGGGCATAAGCCAGTGAATGCACCGTCCTACTGTATTTCAGGTCCCCAATCAGAGCAATCTTGAGCTCATCAAGTAAATTCTCCTTCCTTATAGTGTATAGATCGAGCAAAGTCTGCGTAGGATGCTGCCCTGCACCATCACCGGCATTTATTATCGGAACAGAAGAGAAAGAAGCAGCCATTCTCGATGCGCCTTCCTTCGGATGACGGAGCGCGATTATGTCACAATATCCTGAGACGACCCTTATAGTATCCACTAAATTTTCTCCTTTCGCTGCTGAACTCGCTTCGGGCGATGATAAATTTACCACTTCACCACCTAATCGCTTCATCGCCGCTTCAAATGATAGTCGTGTTCGAGTACTTGGCTCATAGAAGAGATTGGCAAGTATCTTACCTTTTAGTAACTCGCTTTCTTGTCCCGCTCCCCGTATGGCATATGACTCTAACTCCTCTGCTCGATTTAATATGAAATCTAGTTCAGGCTTCGAGAAATCACGTGTCGAAATGATGTGTTTTTTCGTGAACATTTCTAATATGATGGTATAAATAAGTAACGCTATAAAAAATAAAAAATTTGGGAAATGATAGAAAATTAGGAGAAAACTTTCTTAAATCTACTTTTATCTCCCTTTATGCCTTCGTATTCATTGTTATTTCCATCGAAGAGACATTCGCTTTGTCCCCGCCTTCCCCTTGTATTTGTTCCGTCCCTATTTTTATGTCCTTCACTTCCACGCCTGGCATGAACTTGTTCTTTACCACTTCTGCGGTGTCTACAGCCCTAGAAATTGCCCTACCTCTCGCCTTTATCACTACCTCGTCAAAGCCGTTGTTAAACTGCGTCACCACAGCTAAGACATAACTCATCACTGACTTACTTCCGATATATATCACGTTGTCATCTGGCATTTTTTGCATCACCACTTTGCACTATAGGTCTAGTGTATATATAAAGGTATTACTATAACGCATAGGGAATCAATTTTTACCATATTTCTCTTCGGGGTCGAAAACTTTCTTACCTACTATTTCGCCGTTTATCTTGCGGTAAAAGCATGATCGGTATCCCATATGACATGCCCCCCCTATCTGCTTCACCTTCAATAGCACTGCATCTTCATCACAGTCTATAAAAATGTCCATTACTATCTGCACGTTACCAGAAATCTCACCCTTAAGCCATAATTTGCCCCTGCTCCTGCTCCAGTAATGTGCCTTTTTGGTCTCTAGGGTTAGCCTCAGCGCCTCATCATCCATGTGCGCAAGCATAAGGACCTCCCCGGTTTCATAATCCTGTACTATCGCGGACTTCAATTCCTTCTCTTCGACCATGATGTTTTATTCCATTTCATTCTCCTCTTTGCTCAATACCCTTACACTATCTCCTCTGACAGTGACGGGTATCGGAACCATAGCTTCAAATAATTCAATGGTGATTTCTTCATGTGCCTCGTCTACTTTTTTCACCCTTGCTCGTTCGCCTTTAAATGGTCCCGACACAATTTCTATTATACTACCTTCCATTATCCCCGTTACAGATGGTTTTGGCGTAAGGAAATGCTCAA
>CAZOEM010000345.1:0-3854 GCA_964578735.1 uncultured Halobacteria archaeon
TCCTGCTTGATTAGCGATTTATGTGGTGGGAAAAAAAGTTCCCATTGTGAGAATTCCCCCACTATAAAGATTAAACGTAGTACTGCTCTGCGGTAATATCCTTGATGTCAGAGACGGCATTTTAATTTTATAGATATAGAGCAATTACCGCCTCCTTATCAGATACACCACCAATATGAGTACAAACAGCGAAGTTAGAAGTTCAAATCCGGGTGTTTCTTTTTCTGCTGCTGTTTCTTCTGCCGTTTTTGCTACTTCTTCTTTTTCTTCTGACGAAGGTGTTAGAGCAGGTTTTGGTTTTGGTTTGGGCGTAACAGTAGGTACAGGAGTTGGCGTTGAAATTGGTGTTGTAGTTATGTTAAGTGCAGGCGTAGGGGTGGCAGAGAGTGCATGAGTTACGTTCTGAGTTACGTTCCATATCCAGGAGTGCAGACCATATAACTCTGTTATTGCGTTAGTTGCAATTACAGATACGTTCCGGATTCCTGCAACGGCATTCGTGTTCGTATAGACCGCTTCTGTTACAGCTTCCTCTTTTTGCACTTCCGTACCATTTATCTGCCAGCTTATGTCTACTGTCTGATTTATGGAGACCCTGAAGGTTCTTGACTCGCCTTCTGTGCTATTCACAACCGATCCGACAGGGCTCCAAGCCGTTATGCCTGGCGAGCCGACCGTACCATCTCCGCCTTCCTCTTCTTCCTCCTCTTTTTTATATGTTATCACTAAGAGCGCATTCGCAGGCATCATGTTATCGCCGTCATCGCCTTGAATTACCTTGTTATCTTTATCTTCAAGATACCTTGTCACATCAATTGCAGCGATCCCGATTTGTGCTCCTCCGGCACCAATAGACATAGAAATGTCCTTTATATCCTCGCTGCTGCTCCAGTCATGATGGTATCCCTTATACAAACCCCTTCCCAGTTCTCTACCATTAAACTCAATGACATCATCTTCCGAATCATCTGCCCAGGGAGAGACAACACCAAGTACCGCTTCTTCTATCGCCAAATCCAAATGCTCACCCCGGAACTCAGCTTCGTTACGACATTCATCTAAGTCAAGAAAACCGGCATCGCCCCTCCTTCCGCCAATGAGGATGTCCGCACCTTCAAGTATCCAATATTCCCTTTCCGGCGCTGAGGTATCCTCGTAAACCAGGAGAATAGCTGGCGGTGCAAATGAAAACTCAGTTGCGAAGTCTTCATCACTTCCGTCATTCAGATTCGTCACGCACACCACATAAGTTCCGCTTTCTTTCATATAATCCGTAATATCGTATGCGTAAGTACCCCATGCATGATACTTATACGTGTCATAGGGCTCAGGCAAATCACCTTTTATATCGTTATAGCTCTTATCCATGCTCAGTTCATGGGAGTTACCGGAAGGTGTCTCCAGGGTAACAGCGATCTTCGGCGCTTTTGGCTCTCCAGCCCGCTTTGGCTTCGACCATGTGTAGTAAATATACAACCTTGCCAGCTTTGCGCCATCTTCAATCTCTAAATCATAATTGATGCTATATGATGTGCCATATTTTGTGCCATCATCACCACTATCCCCACTTCGGTATTGACCATCTCCAGTGGTGTATAATATTCCGCCTTTTACAGAGTCGTGTTCATAATGCTCTAAGGGTGCATCAGCCATATAGCCGTTCCAGGCTACTTCCTGCTTTGTTTCATTTTCCGCTATTTCTTTACCGTCTTCGACAACCACTGCTCTTAGCGTGTAAATCTTATTGGTATCAGTATAGGATAGTATAGCTCCTTCCGCACTATCCTCCCAACTCAAAGGGTCTTCACCTTCCGGTTCCCATTCGAATGTCACATCAATAGCGTCATCCGCTGACAATCCTTCCACGAGTTTGCTTCCTATTGGCTTGTCATCCGCGTATAACATCACCACAAAGCTTTCAGCAGTTGCATTTCTGTTATTTTCCACCGTAACTCCTACATAATTCTTGAGATTGAACCAGGGTTCGCCTTTAGCTATATCATAATCGTCAGACCACTCATAATGATAAGGTTTTATCGCCGTAATCTCAAGGCCTGGCTCCTCAGCCTGCGCTAAAGCAGGCATGCATAAGTACAAAAGTAAAAGCAAGCACGCTAATATAATTCCAACTCCCGTTATCAGTGCTATTCTTTTCATCTGTTTATCCTTCCTCCTTTATAACTTATTACCAAAAAGGCATTGCTCGGCATCATGCAGTCGCCATCGTCACCCTGAGTAACCACGTTATCATTTGCATTGAGATAGCTCGTCACATCGGTTACGTTCACACCCACTTGAGCATCGGCAGCTCCTACGTTCATCGTTATCCCGTTTACTGTTCTGTTGCACGAACTGGCATATCCACAGTACACACACCTTCCTAACTCGACACCATTGAAATATAGATAGTTTGTCATTCCCGACTCCCAGCTATGTCCAGCCCAGGGAGAAACAATGCCAAGAGTTGCATTTGCTACTTTGCTCATGTTTATAGTGCCAGAGAAAGAAGCGTTATTTAGGCAGTCGGCTAATGAAAGGAAACCTACGTCGTTCCTTCTTCCGCCTATAATGATGTCCGCGCCTTCATTTAGCCAGTACTCCCGTTCCGGCGTAGTTGCATTCTCATAGAGGAGAAGAATAGCTGGCGCTGCAAAGGCATACTTCGCTGCAAAATCATGATCACTCCCCTTATTCAGGTTTGTTATTTCCGCCATGTAAGTTCCGCTTTCATTTACATAACCGGTTATATTGTATGCATAAGTCCCCCATACATACTTATAGGGGGTGACTTCCCCTGCGATGTCGTTATAGCTCCGTTCCAGCTTCAGTTCATGAACGGTACCCGAAGGCGTGTTTAGCGTAACGCCTATCTTTGGCGCTTTATATTTCGGCTGCGCCCATGTATAATAGACATATAATCTCGCCTGCTTCACGCTTCCCGGAACATCTAAATCGTAACTCACGTTAGTATATGTGCCATATTTAGTGCAATCCAGACCATGATATTGACCATCGCCAGTTGTATAGATCATACCGCCTTTTATCTTGCCATGAACATAATTCTCCAGAGGCGCATCACTTGCAAAGCCGTTCCAAACTACTTCCTGGTCTTCTATAAGTATGTTGTTCCCCTCATTACTTTCCGCAACCTCATTGTCTTCGTCCACCACTGCTTTTAGCTTGTAAATCGTGCTGGTATCGGTATAAGAGCATACCACACCTCCTGCAGTGTCAGTCCAACTTAAAGGGTCTTCTCCTTCTGGCACCCATTCGATTTTCACCTCTTTACTTCCGCCTGCTGACAATCCCTCTACTGTTTCGCTTCCTATTAGCTCCTCATCGGCATATAGCGACACAGCAAAGTTGTCGGCAACTTCAGTGCCAATATTATTCACCGTAATATTCACATAATTCGTAAGATTGAACCAGGGCTCACCTTCAGGAATACCCTGTTCCTTGGACCACACGTAGTGATAAGGTTTAATCGCAGTAATTGTAAGGTCAGACTTTGTTACTGCTCCTCTTTCCAGTACCAATATCGCGTTAGTAATGCTAACGTAATGGTCATCACAATCATCATCAAGTCGAGTGTACCAGGCATTATTTCCAGACAAATTTACATAATCTGTTACATCCCACGTGTTCAACTCAAACGTGTTGCTATCTACCATGCTTGTGTTAAGTTCCTGTCCGTTAAACTTCAAGCAGTTATCGCAACCTATACCGGTATCAATATCTTCGTAGGCTGTTAAATGCACCACCGTGAGATTCGCTAATGTTACATTGCTAATGTCCACCGCGCCATCAAAGGTTGTTGTCCCTGTATCATACGCGGAATAGTATTCACCACCTTT
>CAZOEM010000346.1:0-3846 GCA_964578735.1 uncultured Halobacteria archaeon
CAAGAGAAAATGGAGAAATAGACTTGAGCTACATAAAAGAAGTGGCAAAAAATATAGGAAAATGTTGTCAAAAGATGCTTTCCTGGGATGAGACTTGACATTATCAGAATAAAGGGGACAGAATGGGGAAAGGATAAAGATCCATTTCTATCGCAAGATTTAAAAGGCAATTTATTGGATATAAGAATGCGATCTCTTGATATTATTAACAGATTTTATGTTGTCCCATTTAAACTCGGAAAGGGCATGGCAAGAACAGAAGAGAATCCCTTCACCAAAGCAATAAGGGAAGCTGTAAATAATCTTTTGATGCATCAGAACTACTTCCATTATTCCCCTGCACAGGTGAGGGTGTATAATGACAGGATTGAGTTTTATAATCCGGGTTACTCTTTAAAAGACCCAAAGGATTTCAATGATCCCGGCTCTGAACTTCGAAACCCGCTAATTGCATCTGTTTTCTATGAAATTGGATGGGTAGAAGCAAAGGGAACTGGCTTTAGAACAACCATGATGGAACTGTCAAAAGCAGGGTATCCTCAACCAAAATGGGAGAATAACAAAAAGCAAGATACTTTTACGCTATCATTCTTTTATCCTTCAGAAAAAATTACCGACCACGTCACCCCACAAGTCACCCCACAAGTCACCCCACAAGTCGAAATGATGGATAGGATTGCTTTAATCTTAAATTATTGTGAAACTCCAAAAAGCCTGAAAGAAATCATGGCATTCTTAAAACTGAAAGATAGAGTATACTTCCTTAAAGAAATACTTACTCCCTTATTGGAAAGGGGCTATATCAAAAGAACAATTCCCGATAAGCCAAGGAGCAGGTTCCAGAAATATGTTGCAGTCAAGAAAGGAGAAAAATGAAAGTCGCAATACTAGGTGCTAATGGCCAGTTGGGAAGCGATTTGGTGAAGGTCTTTGGAGAGGAAGCGATTCCTCTTACTCGCAGAGATCTGGATGTTACGGACCTTGAAAGCGTGAAGATTTTGAATGAGTTCAAACCTGATGTCATAATCAACACTGCTGCTTACGTCAGAGTTGACGATGCTGAAGTTGAAGTTGAAAAAGCTTTTCGAGTTAATGCGATTGGTGCTTTTAATGTTGCAAAAGCGTGTAATGAGATAAATGCAGTCAATGTTTATATCAGCACGGATTATGTCTTCGATGGTGCTAAAGGAGAACCTTATGAAGAGGATGATGTCCCAAACCCGATCAATGTTTACGGGCTGAGTAAATATACAGGAGAGGTTTTTACAAGGAATTATTCCGAAAAATATTACGTAATAAGGGTTGCCAGTTTGTATGGAAAAGCTGGGGCAAGAGGGAAAGGAGGAAACTTTGTGGATTCTATGATTCAAAAGGCTAAAAACGGGGAAGAGATTAAGGTTGTTGATGACACGTTCATGAGTTCCACTTATACAAAAGATGTTTCAAGAATGCTTAAGAGATTCTTAGATTTAGATTTAGATTTAAGTATTAAACCCGAGTTTTGGGTTTACCATATAGTTAACGAGGGTTATTGTAACTGGTATGATTTTACGAAAGAGATTTTCACTATCTTAGATTGGGATGCCAAAAATCAAATAAGTCCTATAAAGTCGAGTGAGTTAAAGAGGCTGGCGAGAAGACCTATCTTTTCTGCTTTGAAGAATAAAAAACTTGACGATCTTGGATTGAGAATGAGAAATTGGAAGGAGGCTTTGAAAGATTATCTGATTGAGAAAGGAGGGGTAGATGAGTGGAGGGGGGCGAGAGGCAAGAGGCGAAAGGCTGATGGGTAAAGGAGGTCCTAAATTTAAATTTAAGGAACTTAAGGTTTGGCAGAAGGGTAAAGACCTTGCTGTTTACATCTATCGAATAACAAATATCAAGTATGCTCTCAAATTCAAAATTGATTTCGGCACGGCACGGTCGAAAACCTTTTGCCCTTGGCCATTAGCCCTTAGCCTTCCCCCTTCCCCTAAAGATAATATACAGTCCATTCAGAACTAGCAACACCGCAAAACGTTGCAATTGTTGGAGATTGGGGGATTGATAAAACTTCACTCCACCATTTAGAAGTAGATAATTTTATAAACATAGTACCTTAATACGGTATGATATGAACAAAAATATCTATATGAGCAAACGAGAACAGATAATATTCAACATGATATCATCTGTTGACATAGCGTATACCGACGAAATAAGAGATTTCTTTCCGGATATAAAGCCCCATCAAATAAACAAAATCTGTCACAGCCTCTCTTCAAAAGGCCATCTCCACAGGCTGAAAAAGGGAGTCTATCTGATTCAAAAGAAGCCATCCGATCTGCCTTTGATAAAAGATCCATATAAAATTGCTTTAGCATTATTTAAAGGTTATATTGCTTTTTCTTCAGCTCTTAGAGTTTATAATCTTTTAGATTATGCACCTTTTACTATATTCGTGGTGACAGTGAATAAATCAAGGGAGAGGAGGGTAGGGGAATATACATTTAAAGCGGTAGCAATAGGTAAAAGAGCCGTCGGATTAACATACCATAAAGGAATTTATTTATCCACAATTTCAAAGACTTTCTTCGATTGTTCTTACAAACCGCAATACTGCGGGGGCTACTCGGCAATAACAAAGGCACTAAATGATGTGGAGCTTGATTGGGACGAATTTATAAGATATTTTGAGTTTGCATCAGACTCTTTATGTCAGAGGACGGGATATGTTCTGGAGCTGATGGGAGAGGAAACAGGGAAAAAGATTCCGACCTTGGACAACTTCAGAAAGCGGGTAAAAAACAACACGAAATTAGTGCCTTCTGGAAAAGCAGGAGGGAAATACATAAAAGAATGGAAGGTATTGGACAATCTCGGAAAAGAAAATATACTGTCGTGGTGGTATTATGGCTGACATAGAGATTCTAAGATATTTGGCTACGAAGACGGGACTTGGCTTGAATTATCTGTCGAAGGATGAGAAGATTTCCATCATTCTGGAACAAATAAGGGATTTATTCCCAGGGGTGGTTTTAAAAGGAGGGACCGCTTTAAGTCGTGTGTATTTGGCGAAGAAGGGGGTAAGCAGATTTTCAGAGGATATAGATATGGATTTCATCTCCGACAAGGACTTGAATGAGAAAATAGCCACAATAAAAGATAGGGTTAAGGAAATAAAGGGATTTGATATAGAAGGTCCAAGAATCCTTCATAGAACTCTGAGATTTGATTGTTACTATGTGAACGAGTTTGAACAACGTGACAGGGTAAATTTAGAGTTTTATCTCACCAAGACTAAATCCTTAAAGGTAGAGGATGTCCTGGTGAAATCTCCATTTATAGAGACGCATCCTGTTATCTTCAAAGTTTATTCTCTGGAAGACCTGATGGCGCGAAAATTCATCACTCTATACAACAGGATGGAAGGAAAAGATATTTACGACCTGTTTTATTGCTTGGATTTAGAATTTGATAGAGGGAATTTGCTTAAGGCATTAAAGATTATGTTGGACTTTTACAAGGTAAATCAAGCAAGTTTTCTAAACGAGGTTTTGCTGAGATTAAAAGAGGCGAGGAAAAATGCGTATTATATTGGAAACTCAACCAATCATTTCATACCCAGAAACCTGAGACCAGATTGGAATATATTTTTTGATACGTTAAGGCTGAAAATTGAAAGGGCATTAGGGGAGGTCAAATGAACACCGTCCAGAGAATAGCAAAGAACACCGGCGTACTCCTCATCTCCCAGATAGCAAGCTACATCATAGGTTTCTTCTTCATCATGTACACTGCCCGCTATCTGGGTGCAGCAGGATTTGGTATTTTGTCTTTTGCGCTTGCGTTTACTGGCATTTTCGG
>CAZOEM010000347.1:0-3845 GCA_964578735.1 uncultured Halobacteria archaeon
TGTACTGATGAGTTCGTTTAGGTTGTAATCTATACAACTCTGAAAGTCAGGTTATAATGCTCCATACGCCATCTGTCGTATTACCGGCTGTTACATTCTCGTCTATCGCACCAGTAAAAGGCACGAGTACCAAAGCCAGTATTACGATCATCTGCAATACACTTAGAAGAATTCCTTTTACTGCGGCTTTCATCTCTCATTATCAACTCTACTGTAATAACAGTAGCGAATTACATTCAGTTTTGTTCACAACTGGGTATTATCGCGAATATATTCCAATCATCGCTTCCTACTAAATTATGCACATAAGCTATCCAATAATTATTTTGTGCGTAAGTCATCGAAGGTCGCCTTTCATTAGCTGAATTGTCGTCCACAACTTTCGTCTTCTCTATGAAGTTCCAGCTACAGTCATACCTCTTCATATATATCCCCAAAGTGCCAGCTTCGTTAGACGCATACACTATCACATACTCGTTGTTCACAAACTTTATTGATGGATAGCTCTGTGAGGATAATTCTAACGTGATTCGTTTCTTCCATGGATCTAAGTTAAGAGTTGGATCTAACCGTTTTACGAATATATCATAGTTCCCTGTTTCTTTAGAGAAATAAGCCACGTAGAAGTAACCATTTGCGTAGGTTATTGAGGGTCTATCCTGACGAGAGCTTTTTGAAGTCACCTGAACTTTTTTGAGCATGTTCAAATCAGAATTGAATTTCTTGATGAAGATGTCTCTATCGCCTCTTTCCCATGATTGGTAAGCCAGGTAGAAATAACCGTCCTTATAAAAAAGAGCAGGCAAGTCCTGACAGGATTGCAAGGACGTGAGATATTTCGCGCCTTTTGTACATGATAATGAACTCGGATTGTATTCCTTGACAATCACATCATAATCGTTAGCATCAGCGCCTTTTGCGTTTGTGATATAGGCAACGTATAATTTATTGTTTGCGAATAGTAACGAAGGGCTGTCGTAGTATGCGCTGCCGCTTGCTACTTCTACTTTCTTCTTGAAGTTCCACTGTGAGTCGAATTTCTTTATGAAGATACCACGTCCTTTCTCGTGTGACTGATATGCCACGTAATAGTTACCATTTGCATAAACGATGGATGGACGGTCTTGCAAAGAGGAATGAGAAGTTATTTGGATTTTACAATTATCGATAATAGGCAGCACATTATCCAGAATATAATTCTTGAAAGGTTGAATCAGCGGGTAGCTGCCATTTTCCCACCTGAGTATGTCCCACACAGGACTCTCCGAAGGCCCCAAAGGGATGTGGTAGGGCTCTTCACCAATCCCATCGCGGTTATTGTCAGCACCATCGTAGTCACTCAAGTAATTACCGATATAGCTTGTGCATGGACTGCCGTTGTAGGTGTAGTTGTAAACTCTCATCGTATACCAGATAGTGGTCGAATTATGTGATCTGACATTCGGGTCATTATTCACGAAGTCGTTACAGTATATCCGATTGTTCGACGAAAACTCCACGTAGACGCCTTCATAGGGGTTTTCGCAGATTTCATTGTTCGAGACCACGTTATCCGATGATCGCGAGATGTAGAGACCATGACCATACCGGGAGTTGTTGATTTCGTTATACGAGATGCTGTTGTTTGAGCTATTCACTAAATAGATGCCTGCATGCCAGTTCTTGTAGCAGGTATTGTTCAGGATATTGTTATTTGAAGAATCTGACAAGTCGATGCCATTGTATTTGTTCGCGCAACAGGTGTTATTCACGATAATATTCCCGTTGGATTCCACTAAGTCGATGCCATTGTATTTGTTCGCGCAACAGGTGTTATTCACGATAATATTACCTTTGGATTTTACTTTTATCCCCTCACCGCTGAGCCAGCCCCCACCTCCGGTAGCCATAAAACCGTCAACGGTGCAACTGTCTGCTTTTATTGTTATTGCACTTCTGGAGCTCCCGGCATCTATGATTGTATCATTTGCACCGTCCCTTGAATAGAGTGTCAACTGCTTGTCCAGAACCACAGATTCATTGTACGTCCCGTTCCACACTTCGATTGAATCGCCATCGTTCGAGTTGTCTATTGCCGATTGTATTGTCCGGAACTTTACACTGTTATCCGTTGGATGTACCGTCCATCTAGTTGGACTGTCGCCGAGAGATGCGACCGATGATTCAACGCTCAGAATATCATCGCTTGTAATGTCCCATACGCCATCTGCCGTATTACCTGCTGTTACATCCCCTCCTATCGCACCAGTAAAAGGTGCGAGTACCAAAGCCAGAGATAAGGTTATAAGCGATACACATAGAAGAACTTTTTTTGCTGTCTTCATCGCTTTTTATCACGTCCATCTTGTTCTTGTAGATTAATAATTATTTCTATAGTATATATGTATTCATAAATGCTATTTCTCTCATTTCGTACATTCCGATATAAAAGGTCCAAAAAAGCTCTTACACTCATATACACATTTCTTCTTTTCACGTTATTAAGAAGTTACTCTGCCAAATATGGGAATATATCCCATTAAGCAATTATTTATTTTATTGAAGCTTTTACGTCCAATATCTTCAAACATGCCCTCACAAGCATTTTCGAGTGAAAAAAGACATTTTGGGGGGTATGATCTCAATAAATAAGCAGATAATACGTCTAAAAACACAGAACAGGCGTACGACAATACCGGCACAAACTCATGAGATAACGGTCCGACAGTGGGTGGCAATTATTGGTCCGATCATAGCTGTATTGGAAATCCAAGCGACGGGTCTCTACCTTATTCTATTGATACCGATAGTATAGATCGTTATCCTTTCCAAGATCCTAATCGTAGTGTCCACGGTCCTGTTGCATGAACGGGCCTCATCACCGTCTCTTAAACCTCTTCTCTATCTCTTTTTTGGTCAGCCGGATCATTGTTGGTCTACCATGCGGGCATGTAAAAGGTAGCTTCGCGTTCCTCAAGCCAGTTACTATCGCCCGCATACTATCATAAGACAGTTTCTCGCCCGCCTTTATGCTCGCTTTGCACGCCGCAGTGCTGAACAGAACCGTTATCCGCTCTTCTCTTTTACCACTCTCATCCACTAATCGCACTATCACCTCGGTTATCTCATCTTACCCTATCATACCATGAAAGACAACAGGAATCGCCCTTATGATATAACTGTCATTGCCAAGTTGCTCTATATCAAAACCCATATCTCTAAGTGCTTCCTCGTTCTCCCGGATCAGATAAAATTGATGTGGGCTGAGTTCCGGCACGTAAGGTCTTAAAAGCGTTTGCTCATCTATTCGCCTGCCATACCGCTCGATTAAGCGCTCAAAATTCACTCGCTCTGCCGCTGCATGCTGATCTATCATAAATAACAAACATCAACTCCAAAACAGAGGCTATGGCACAGAAGATCGATGTGGTCGATTTTATTGTCACGGACAACGAAGTAGAAGCGTTAATTCTTGAGAATAACCTCATAAAGAAGCACCGCCCGCGATATAATATTGATTTCACAAGATTAACACAAGAACCTGGGATTAATATTTATAGTGTAAAGTAATTAATAGTGTACCAAAACTAGGTCAATATTATTCTTTTTCTCGTGAAAATCTGTGTAATCGGGAGGTGTGTAAAAAGGAGCTAAACAAATACTCAAAAACCTTTAGAGTTCTTCACGGGCAATAATCTCTGGACCGGATAACCGCATTGCCTTTGCAACAATTTCCTAACAATGGATCAGAAATAACAGCAGAGACATTGTCCTGCCACATAAGCCTGATAGGGATGCCATCCACAAGATCGCTTATCTGGAGCTCAAATATAAAGTATAACCTCTACCTATAAATTTAATTTAGG
>CAZOEM010000348.1:0-3836 GCA_964578735.1 uncultured Halobacteria archaeon
CAGGATATTCTCCCTCAGGAGAGCTATTGCTTTCTTTCCAAGTCGTTTCTTTGGTAAAGCTTTCTTTTGTAAAGAAAGGTTTGTTCATGGCTTCTGAATCCGTAGAACAACAACCGCTTGAGTGTATCGGTTTCATGTCCGTGGATACAGCCCGCAAATCTGCTATCCCTATCGTGTAATATCTCCCGTGATAGGTAGCCAAAATGCTCTTCTTCCTATTATCCTATCCCCTTGTGTCTATTACCACTGCCTAATGGATTTGATTCTATCCTGTCCTGTATTTCAATGAATTCATCTAGAGTGATTGTTGGCCTGTGCTTTCCAAGATATGTAAACCCCGCAAAAGAGGAATCCACCTTTGCCCATTTGGATATTTGTTTTTTGAGTTCGGACGGCGTAACGTTTAATTCTTCTGCTTTACAATTCATTTTCGAGAGGTTGCGATCCTGAGAATAGTATCAGTAGAACATGTAGCACGAGTACAAAAGTATGTGAAATTGTCAAGCCATAATGCTTCATCATAGTCACATCATGGGCGGAATATGAGTCATCGACACATGATAATAAGTGTCCACTTATTGACATTATATAGGAAGGTTACCTTTTTAATATAAAAAGTACAATCTTTTTAACAGGGCTGGTAAAAAGGTGGGGTTATTATGAAAGTGGGAATATATGCACGGGTATCAACTGAGAAACAGGAAGAAAGTTTGGATGAGCAGGTGCGGATGTTGGTCGAGTTCTGTGAAAGGAACAAACACGAGGTCTATAAAATCTATTCGGAGACCGGATCAGGCGCAAAGAGCAAGCGGGAGAAGTTCATGGAGCTTATGCATGACGTTGAATCGAAGAAATTCGATGCGGTCGTTGTTTTTAAGCTGGATAGGTTTTCGAGGAGCATGCTAGACCTGCTAACGAGTGTTGAGCGATTAAAAGAGAAAGGAGTTGGCTTCATAAGTGTGAATGACAATATCGAGACGACCACGCCACAGGGCAAGCTCATTTTCCATATAATGGGCGCTCTTGCCGAATTTGAACGCTCGCTCATCTACGAGCGTACGAAAGTGGGTATAGAACGTGCGAAACGAGAAGGGAAAGTATGTCACAGGCCGAGGAAGAACATAAACCTAGACCGGGTAGTAGATAGATATAAGAAGGGCATTCCGCTGACGGAAATTGCAGCTATCGAACATGTGAGTTACAGCACTTTGAGGAACAGACTGCGAGAATCGGGCATTAAACTGGAAACTAGGCTGACAGAGGATTGAAATCGCAAATCCAGCGTTTATTTGCGCTATTTCCGCCACCGTCACATTTGCGTTTTGAGCGACTTTTTCGTTGTGTCGCGATACTTACTATTACCCTCCCTATTTTATTCGTTTCTAGCACAACTAGAAACAGCGTTTTTTGGCGGGTGCAAGAAAATAAATTACTGACACAGATTAACACAGATTAACGTAGAAGAAATTAAATCAGTGTAAATCTGCGTCCTAAATTAAATAGGTGGAAATTATACAGTATTATACAAACAGGGACAAAAGAATATCTTGTGGATGGCCACCTATTGAGCTTTGACTTTTGCACTTGCCGTTTTGCTTTGTCTTACGTATCTCCCCCGGCGTTCTATTTCCGCAACTCTTTTCAATACTTGCGCGGCGGCATTTGGAAATGAGCTCTTGTAGCCTTTAATAAACGACTCCTTTAACAGATCATGCGATTCATGCGTACCTCTAATGCTCTGGAAAAATACATGGACGTCTACTCCCTTTGTCTCTATACTCGATTCGATAAAGGCCAACCCGAAATCTATAAAGTATATGATCTTATCGTGGCCCACAATGATATTGGAAGTGGTCAAATCGCCATGAATTATACCGTTTCTGTGCAGGATACCGACAAGCTTGCCTATTTGCTCGCTTATAGCTACATCAATCACCTCGCGCGCTAAATCGCCTTCTATCCGCTCCATCACCAATTCGTGATCGTGGACGTCGAAGATGATGGGAGTGGGCACGCCTTTTCTTCTCGCTTCTGAGATCAGCTTCGCTTCGCTTTTCGTTCGCTCTTTCCTTATTCGTTCGTCTAGCGCCTTTACCCTGTACCGTTTCTCTATCCGCCTCTTGTACACGAGGTTGTCCTTTAACTCTACTATCGCTTCTGCACACTGTATTATCATAAATGCTTTTCTTAAAAGCGCGTAATAGAGAAAAGTTTTTTATGTTAAAAACGAAAAGGGATAAGAGAGTAAAAATGGCAAAAAAAGTTTTGATAATTGGTGGTGGTGATGCGGGGACATACACGTTAGAAGCATTATTTAAAAAGGGTGCTAATGTTCTCAAGCAGTTTGGCATAACGCTGGTAAAGAAGGAGAAGGGCGGTTCGGAATCTATTTGTGCTATACCCTTTGCATTACAAGGTGTTTTTAATATGGAAGAAGTCGCCGAGATAGACCCACCGGGGACTTTCATTGGTCATGGCATTGATTACCGAACGGAGACAGAAGCTACGAGCATTGATTTAGAACGCAGCACCGTGAGTCTTAGTACAGGTGACGAAATAAGCTATGAGTCTTTAGTGATCGCGACCGGAAGAAAGCCGCGTATACCGGCAATAGAAGGAACAGACCTGAAAAGCGTTTACACAATGAGCACCGTGAAAGACGGTGAGATGATAAAGACTGCTATGAACGATCCGGAAGCGAAGAATATAGTGGTTATCGGTGGTGGTACGATTGGATTGCAAGTAGCGCTTGCATTTGTGAAACAGGGATTGAAAACAACCGTGGTGATTGGGAATCCAACACCGCTATCCGGCTCCTTAGACCCAGATATGAGTCAGCTAGTAAAAGAAAAGCTGGAGAAGGATGGGGTCGAGTTCATCCTTGGAAAGCGCGTTGATTCTATACGCGGAGACGGGTCAAAGGTGACATCAGTGGTGATAGAAGGCGATGAAATTCCTGCTGATATCGTTGTGATTGCCAAGGGGATGCTTCCGAATTCCGGTTTGGCAGAGAAGGCAGGCATAGAAATAGGTGAGACCGGCGGGATAGTGACGGACCAATTTTTACATGTTAAGAAAGAAGGCAAATATATGAGCAATGTGTATGCGCTTGGGGACTGTGTAGAATCCATAGATGCCATTACACTCCGTCCAAGACTAAGCCAGTTAGCTTCTTCCGCTTTGGTACAGGCCAAGGTAATAGCAAATAATTTAACGGATATTAGTTACTCGCTTGAGCCCTCTTTGAGCCCTGCTATCGCAAGCATTTCTGATTTGCAAGTTGGTTCGGTGGGACTTACAACTGCGATTGCCGAGCGATACGGTATAAAAGTAACAAGTGGTAAAAAAGATAAGCCAACAAAAGCGAGATTCTATCGTGGGCGGAAGTCAATGGCGGTGAAACTGCTTTTCGATTCCTATACGGAGAAGTTGATAGGAGCACAGTTGATTTCCGAGGAAATGGTTGCAGATAGGATAGACGGACTCTGTAATGCTATAAGGAGCGGAATGACGGCAAAGGAATTGAGCAGGATGGAAAAGAGCTTTGATCCATGTGTTTCATTGCATCGCGATGTGATGGTAGATGTAGCGGAAATTGCGGTGGATCAGTTTGAAAAGGCGAAGGCATAAAAAGGCCTCTGTAAATACTCGAAAAGTAATTGTTTAACACACCACAAGATTACACAGATTCACACGAGAAACCTAAAAATCTTGTGTTAATCTTGTGAACTCTTGTGGGTTTTTACATTCGCTATACAAATACCCCGAAAAAAAAGGAAAGACTTGATTTTTCTCCACTTGCCTATTTTAGCGATTTTTCAAACAACTGAATTAGG
>CAZOEM010000349.1:0-3797 GCA_964578735.1 uncultured Halobacteria archaeon
TAGTGCCAAAATTAAGTTCTATCATCATTGCATTCTCATAAACCTTTTCCAGAAAGCCATAACCCAGTTTATTATAAACTCGATAGAAGATTCTAATAATCTCCTCCGTCAACTAAACCTTATATTTAAAATCCTGATTATCTGCGTTCATCTGCGTCCGATTATCAAAAATTATTCTTTCTTGTTATTTATCTTTCATATATTCCCGTAACAAGACCGTAGCATAGGTGCCTTTAGGCAGGAAGAAATTCAGTTTTACTTTTAACTGTCCTGGATTGAGCTCATCGTCACTGATTTCTGCTTTTAACTCTACCCGTAACAGCACCGGCCTACTTGTCCCCTTAGAACTTAGTTCCGGCATCTTCTCAATATAGAAATTATCCGGTTCTATCGCTTCCCCTTCCAGAACCTTTCGCTCTATCGCACCTACTACGCCGTCTGCGAACTCAGTTTCATAGCCAAAGATGGGGGCGGAGACAAAAGCCCGACCTCGCTTTAATAACCTGTTCATCCCTTCTATTTTATTCGCGGTGACTTTTTCCACCTTATCGGGGTCTGGAAATCCAAATTCATTGTGGAAGCATACCACATCGCCTGCTATCGCCACATTAAACGGTAAATTCTGCTCCATACGTTGACTCAAGATGAGATTGAAGAGATAAGACTGATAGGCATGGACAAAGAGTTTTTGCAAGTTCTTTGGAAGACTATGAAAAGCAGAAAGGGAATCTTCGTCTTTATTTATTGTAGATGTATAATTTTTCTTTGGTAAAGCTTTCTTTTTGAAAGAAAGGTTTTTTATCAGCGCATTCAACATCGCCCGTTCGTACCGTAAAGGCATTATTTTCAAGCTCTCTTTTAGTTTGCCGCTCTTACATAACATCCTTGCTTCTTTCGCCGCTTCGCTTTCGCCCGGGAAGATGTCGGAGAGGTAAGACATCACAGCCCCATTTATATCTCCTTTTATCAGGTGTCTACCCACGACATGCGTTATCGGACGGGTGATGCCAAACCGCTGAACACCGAAGAAATTGGGTATTCCGCCATTAGTTCCTATTTCTTTTGTTATCGCATCAATTTTATCTTTTACCACCTCGTATCTGTCATCTACGCCACGAATAACAATTTCAAACTCGTTCCCATAGAGGTCACCTAAGGAAACCGCCTTATTCGACCTGCCTATTACATCTAACGATACATCGGCGATGTTCACTCGCTCAAGTTCGTTTTCTTCTGTGCTCCAGATGCTTATCTTCTGTTTCGTCACTGCGAATTTGTCTTTTGTGCCTGCGAACCCAATTCTGTTCCGGCTAACTCGCAGCCTATGTGCGATCTCTCTTATCACGCCATGAGTGTCCCAGTTATCCTTCGTCAATTCGGCAATCAGGTATTTACCCTCTTCTTGCTCCGCCCTATTCGTAATTTCACGAACATTAAAGTCCGCTGGTATTGTTTTTATCGTTCCGCCTATTCCTTCCGAAATCGTACTGTAAAACCATATGCCTATTCGTTTTTCAAACTCAGGACTTGCTTTTAGTTCCATTATTTATCTATGTCAATCAATGGGTATTAATATCTTATCTAGTTTATTTAGTAACAAAATCCTCGAATGTCGCCTGCCTTAAACTTCTCTGTAAATTATGATAATTAATGTGGTGCGAACGCAAAGTTATAGTTTATATACTACCAAATAAATATCGAAAAGCTTATATGGTGTCAATGTTAATATGTTATGTTAAATAGTCACAAATAAAATAGGTGGATACAGAATGACTCACCATGTTAGAAGGGAGATACTGCCTTTTACTGCATTGTAAGGTAAGATACGATGAAGAAAACGCTTATTTTGAATGCTATTAAACCCCGTATATATGATGCCGAGAAGCGGGTAGAACTAGTGAAACAGGTGAAAAGTTTTGAAAGAGACCCGGAAGAGTTCAAGGAACGATTCGAGGTAAAGCAAAAAGAGTTACGTGATAAAATGGAGCATGCGAAACAGATAGTTAATGGGGTTGCAATTAGCGACAATTTACTGAAAATATCCGCAGAAACATGTTGAACGATCTGCAGACTGTTGTAGGCTGAAAATGATGTGAAGGCGGTTATAGAGGAAGAGATGACAAGAAAATAGATTATTAACACTGATTAACGCAGAAGAAATTAAATCTGTGTAAATCCGTGTAAATCTGCGTCCTAAATTAAATTTATATGTAGAAGTCATACTTTATATACAATGGGAAAAAGAGGAAAGATGAGATGGAAGATATTGACGTTATTGCTGTTCTTAGCAACTGCTGCTTTTCTTGCGGGCACGGTTACGGCGGTTCCGGGCACAGATGTGGTGGCAAGGTCTGCGCCCGCTGATCCCATTCCAGGTACCGAGTTCGATGTAAAGCTAACGATTAGCGGTGAACGTCCTCTGGTGGTTGGTATTGTTGAGACGATTCCAGAAGGCTTCGACTTTGTAAGTACATCTCATCCCCTTGACCAGTACGATGTTTCCGGCCAAAAAATTGCTTTTGCGGTGATAAACGAGACGGAGATAACGTACAGGGTCCAGGCGTCTTCTTCGGGTGTGGGTACATTTACCGGGACCTGGATAGATATGCTAAGCGATAAAGAAGGCGCTATAAG
The DNA here is from genome assembly GCA_964578735.1 of uncultured Halobacteria archaeon. Classification (GTDB taxonomy): domain Archaea; phylum Halobacteriota; class Syntropharchaeia; order Alkanophagales; family Methanospirareceae; genus Methanophaga. The sequence goes on from CAZOEM010000349.1 coordinate 2,635, forward strand.
GGACATCACCGATGTCGTTGGTGCTGGCAGCACGATAGAAGAAGAACCAACACCCTTGCAGGTTGTTACAACACCTACGTCCAAGATGACACAAAGTCCGACAGCGGCACCTACGTCTGAAGTGCCGGGATTCGAACCGATCTTCGCAATTGTGTCACTCTTGATAGCGTACCTATTTGTATATAGAGGTAAAGGCGGTGATTCCAAATGAAAATAGTACCATGCCTGTTAGTGTTGCTAATTCTTACGTGCTGGTGTGTGCCGCTGGCAGTTATGCCGACAGGAGCGCAAGAGTTAGTAGTTCCTGGTGATAAAGATGGTGATAAGATCGTGTCAGAAGATGAACTTGCTGATTCTATCATGGCGTATCTGAAGGGTAAATATCTTGGAGAAAACGTGGAGCAACAGGGATTAGATACGCTGAGGGAAGCTGCGCACATCCATGCTTATTATCCGAGGACAATCACTGATTCTGCTGATAGAACAGTAACGATATACATGCCAATAAAAAGGGCAATCACACTTACAAGCGATAGTGCAGAAGGCATAAGAATACTCGGAGCGGTTGATAACATCATAGGAGTAACAGATACGATAAGAGTAGAAGGCAAGGAATATTTCCCCGAGTTACTGGATAAGCCATCAGTTGGCACATGGAAGGAATTCAATTTCGAGGAAATTGTAGAGCTTGCATCGGATAAATCCGGGGTCATTATCCCTGATATAATTGTAATAAGCTACGTATACAAAGTTTCCGGAGTTGAAGATGGATTGAGTCCCTTCGATAATATTGCAGTACTTGGACTTGATCTGTACAAAAGTGAGACCCTTGAAGACGAATTAATAAAACTCGGATACATCATTGAACGGGAAGATGAAGCGCAAGATTTTGTTACTTGGTGCTCTGAGAAGGAGGATGCAGTTAGAAGCGCAGTGTATGGACGTAAGAGGCCAAAGGTGTATATCGAAAAGGGCGACTCAAAAGGAACAGGGGAACTTGGCACTTATGGCAAAGGTTCTGCATTGGATGAGCTCGGTGAAATAGCTGGTGGCGATAACATTGCCAGGGGGATTGCAAAAGAATATCCAAAGGTTGATTGGGAATGGGTAACAACAGAGAATCCTGACATCATCATAAAATCAGAGCCCAAAACGTTCCTCGG
>CAZOEM010000350.1:0-3783 GCA_964578735.1 uncultured Halobacteria archaeon
AGTCTTTGAAGCCTGACTCTCCTTCCCTCGAATAACTATGTAACTATCCCTTCTATATCGCGACTGATATTTCTCTCTTCGCTCATATGCCGTATCATAAGCTACGTCCAGATAGCGCATAGAGAGCGGGATATTCTCCAGAAATCGCTCCACAAAACGGCCCTCCACGCGTTCAAATGCGTCCGGAGCGTTATCCGGGACCGTTTCGCCTCGCCCCCACCGCTCTCCGCGCTCATGAAAGTTACAATATCGTTCCCCATTCCACCAGCGATCCTCAACTTCGACATTCTGCGGGATGAGGAAAAAAGGCTGTTCTTTCTTCAAATATTGGATGAACGAAGCAGTGCTGTACCAGACACCGCTCTTGCATCCTTTAAGCATATCCAGAAGACACGTTCTTGCTTTGTCGAATCTTATTGAGGGTACCACGCCTGTTGCGCATCCGAACGTGTCGAAGCGATCAAGGACACTGAGAGGGCATATATTCGAAAAGAACTCATTATCCGAGTCGTCGTATCCTTTGATCAGGGTACTTAATATGCTTTCCTCTTGCTCGATTGGAGTATAGCGTAAAAACTGTTCGTAGGTCTGTTCCCGGAATTGAATGTAATTGTCCGGATAAGAAACAGAGGTGCTGCTATAGCCCATATATTCGCCTTCGGTGTCATAATGGACAAAACCAAGTGTCAGTGCCAACTGATCAATGAACTCTACCCAGGGCGAGGTACCTGTAGCTTGCACCTCCTTCATGGTCTCCGTATCGCCAATTAATTTCGCCAATCGCTTAATATCGGATTTTGGAAGATCGTTGCTCCGATGTGTCCGTTTCACATCCCGCTCCCTGATGTAGTTTACAAAGACATGGACATCTCTACGAAGTTCACGGCTATTTGAGACTACGTCCAACGCTTTTACATCGGCTTCCGGTGCCAAAGCCATTTCAGTCCCGATTATCTTTTCCGTCATAGTTTTCCTCCTTTACTGTTTTGATTACATAGCCAGCCCCGTTCACTAATTTCCGGATTTCCGGGAGGGAATCACGAGGGAATGCGATGACGCTCTTCGTGATTGGTTTGATCAGGTCCGGAAAAGATCGCTGTAGTTTTACCACCAGGCTGAGGTCCATTATCCGGGCAACCAGCAGGTTCTCGTGGATGACAAGTTTACCCCACTTCTTATCCACCTTTTCAATGACTTCACGAAAGAGCGAAGAATTAGTACTCAGCCATAGGGTTAGAGGGTGATTGCGAATGTTCGATTTTGCATTACCAATAGCGATCAGATCAGGGCTAATTTGCAGTTGCGTATCCACAACCGCCATCTTCGTGATTCGTACTAACACGTCCAAATTTTCGTACGGTATGGTTTCGAGGTCCAATATCACAGCTTGATTCCCTGTTACTGTCAGGTAGCTCTCAGGCTCTTGCGCATCCAACGGCCCTGCCAGCCGGTAGTATGATTGCCCCTCAAGTTCTTGTTTCGAGAGGAATCCCCAGTTCCAGCCGGTATCGCATATGTTACGACTGTCCGGAGCTTTACCATCGGGATAGAGGATGTTCCAGAATATGGAGAGGTCATCCGGTAGAATCCACTCGTTCTGATTCAATTGCGATAACGCATAGATGACCAATTGAAGAGGGTGAACACCACCCTTCTTGGTTTTCGTTTCCAGCAGTGCCGATGCCTGCCATGATTCTATCTGCCATTTTTGCAGATATTTCATACGGAATTCATGTCCCTTTATGTGAAGTTTACCGTGCGAAAGTTTGAGTAGATAGCCTGTACTTTCATCGGGAATTCGTGTTCCTGTTATGACCTGTTTGATCTTGTGTCTGATTATGTCATTACTGGCACCACAACGGGCATCAAATATCTCCGGTGACTCGAAAGGCGAAGGGAGAAACGGATAGAACACATCAGGGAACCGGAATTGCCACCGTTCCAGTTTTGTTGTCCTTTCCCAGGTATTGGCACTTTCCGCAAAGAGCAGAATACCCTTACGAAGCAACGAAACACGCACTTTTTTGAAGATGTCCGTGTATCGCGTGGCGAAGGATTGGTAATGGCTTGTATCTGAGTCCTGATCGCCATAGATGTACTCGAAGAAGGTGACATCCACAGTTTTATTTATATGATTCAGGATGTGTAATAGCGCTATTTCCGCCTGCGTTAATGATCCGAACGCCGATTTCAAGCCTTTCTCCGTGAGGAAAACTGATTCAAAGAGCGGGGTGGAAGAGACTTCATCAGAGTAAAAGCTACGACTCTTGCATATAGCTTTTAAATCGGCAGCGGTTAACGCTTTCTCGTACATATTCCTGAGCATATTCTCGGTTTCCATGTTCCTGGTCTTCGATAGAGGCTATATCTCTTATCGTGTCTTTAGTCTGTTTTCTTTACTTTTATCTTTTATCGTTTACTTACATATTTATTGTTTTTAATTAAAAATCGCCAGGGATAATTCTTTGCTCCTCCTGCATAATCTATATTTATACGAGGTGTAGAAACTATTTCAAAAACTACTTTGGGGTTAGGAGAAGCAATAAATAGTCTCTCACCACACATATCTACACCATATAATGATTTATCTATTCCCATAGCGATGCACAATTTCGCCGGACCGTTTGTTAAATCAGTTATGCTTTTCATAGTTATTTCTATGAATCCCCTTTTCTTTACCATTGTATCTAGACCCGCAATTGGCTCAACAGCCCTTATTAAGACTACTTCCGGCATTCCCCTTCTTTGTGTTACAACGTTAAAACAGAAATAGAGACCATAAATTTGATAAATGTACGCATATCCGCCCGGTCCAAATTGCACCTCTGTTCTTTTGCTCCTCAGTCCTTTGTATGCGTGAGAACCGGGATCCGAGGGACCAATGTATGCCTCAGTTTCCACAATTTTCCCTATTGTTGTGCCTTCGGTAGAGTTATGAACCATATATTTACCTAATAATTCCTTAGCTACGGTCAATGTATCTCTTTCGTAAAAATCCCTTTTGCGTTTTGTCATATTATGTTTCAATTGATTATCCCAAATCCAACAAGAAGGCAATAATAGCTACAACAATTGCTACAACAATTGCCAGAATAGATAAAATAATTGGTACCGTTTTTTCCCACCACTTTGCTGATTTTAAAGCGTCTATGTCTTCTTTAATCTTGGTAATTACAGATGGTTCAGCTGGTTTAGGTAAATAATCTATTATATCCTCCATACCTTGATATTTCCCAGAGTATGGGATAGTTGGTTCTAACAGCTTGATAAATTCAAGAGTAGCATAATGTTGTCCTCGCTTTAGTGAGATAATAGCGTTAGAAGTATTGAACAAAAGGCAAAAAAGTCCTCCTTTAAATCCTGGATCTACCTGAGGCCCATTGGATAAAATTATCCCTTGGCAAAATAAACTTACAGAGAGGTCGAATCTTCCTGCTATATCTTTGGGAAAGTCTGCTGTCTCTTTACTTGACACTATGACATAATCACCTGGTTTCAATTTAATGAACGGATTAGTGTTATCTAATACTCTTTTTTTACCGTCTTGCCAATATTGATCACCCAGAGACAGATCAAAAGAAGCACCGCTAACTTTATTTTTTATTTCCGCATTTTTTAACAGCATGCCACACTTGACCATTAATTCAATTACTTTCTTAGGCAACATACCCCCTATGTCCCTATATTCCCACAAAGAGTATAATGATTGAGCAGTATCTTCTATGTTTATGTCATCAGTATTGCTAATAGCGTATAAGCAATCTTTGCCATATATTCTATCTT
>CAZOEM010000351.1:0-3772 GCA_964578735.1 uncultured Halobacteria archaeon
ATGTCAAGACCGGAAATGAATTTTGTCTCGGTTTCTTCGATTGCAACAATTGATGTTTATATACCTTCAATCTATTTAGCTATATGCAATATTCAGTTGTTATGAAACTTTAGGAGGTGAAAGAAGAAAAATGAGAAAGGAATTTGTAATACTTGCGGCTATCGCGGTGATTACAGTATCTGCAGCAGTAGTAGCAGTAGCAAATCTGCCGGATGATCCGGGTAATTCTCAACAGATAAAAGGTTTAACTTACGATGTGAAGGCACAATCGAGAATTACGGCATTAGATGCGGACGAAGATGCGGACCTACAGGTACTTCATTCCTCCGAGGAACCGCCTGACGAATACCTCTTTTTGGAGATGCCATATGATGAAAATCTAAGTCGCCAAATTGATATAGGACATACTATTTTTTTCACTCCTTCAAGACCCTTTATAGTTGAGGCAGTAGGAATAATCGGAAGGTACAACAACGAATCGGGATATGTACCTTTTGCTCTGGAGTTGAGGGATGAGAATGGGGATCTTCTCTACAAGCTTACGGATATTAGTGTTGCCTATTTCCCCACCAAAGTAGGGTTTACGTTGATTGAAATTCCAGCTATTAAAATAGACGGTGAGTTCTCGGTTACTTTCTATTCTAGGACTGCCGTTGCTGTTGGTGCTTATATAAATACCTCTTATAACATGTCGTATGTGCTTGAGCGAGGTGTTCATATGAGTCCGGCATTGACACAGGAAGGAGATCCGTTTGACTGGGCGATTAGTGTTGCAGGTAGGGATGCGTAGTCGGGAATCATAAATAACTATGGCAGATGTAGTGAGTGGCTTGCAAAGCAGGCCACCCGACATTTTTTTGTACATGCTCAATAGATTATGAAAAATCCCAAATCCCAAGCATCAAATCACAAACAAATTCAAATATCTAAATTCAAAACAAACCCTTAGCAACAGTGTTTTGAACATTAGGATTTTGACATTGGGTATTGTTTGACATTTGGGATTTGTAGTTTGGAATTTTAATCCACAGGTTATTGAGCAAATACTTTTTTTGCACTATCTTTTTTCCGCTTCTTCTTGCCTTTTATCGCTATCGTCACCATTGCGGGTCTCATGACCTTTCCACGGAAGACATAGCCCTTCCTGATCACGCCAATAATCGTGTTCTCGGGCTGACTGTCGTTTGCCTCTTTTGAGACAACTTCATGCCTAAAAGGGTCGAATTGCGCACCTTCTGCATTTATCTCTTCGAGCCCCTCGCGTCCAAAGAGCTCTTCGATTTGCTTCACTGTCATTTCTACGCCTTTTAATAACGATTCCGGGTGCTTATTAGTCTTTGCATGTGTAACGGCAACCTCTAAATTATCCTTGATCGGCAGTAATTCAGCAATAAAGCTCGATAGCAGATAATCGGCAAATTCGCGTTTCTCCTTTTCCGCTCTACGTTTGTAATTCGCAAATTCCGCCTTCTGGTATTTCAAATCGGTTAAATATTCTTCTGCTTTCTTTGCTTCTTCCTGTCCTCTAAAAGCCTCTTCTGTTTCCCTCTTCTTTGTCTCCCACTCCTCTTCCAGAATCGTCATGGCATCTTCTATCTCTTCCTGCTCTTCCGTGCTCAGCTCTTGCTTCTTCTCTGAACTCGCTTTTATTCTCGCTAGCTCCTTCGCTATTCCGCTTAGTTCACCCTTCATGCTTGTTAGTTTACCTATTTCAGACTCTAAAAGCTTGCTACAAGCACTGACTTCGGTTAGCAAGTGTTCCATCCGCTTTCCTAACTCCTCTTTTTCGTTCATAGCTATTGCCGATTTCACTATACATAAACCTTTTTGCAGGCAAAAAGGTTTAGTTTGACAATGTCACATTATGATTATTAGGCTAATAGTTATCTCCTTGTTGTGATTATAAACTGATAATTTATACTATTCTTTTCTATGGACGTTATCTTGAGATAATCCTGCGCTTATATGGTCCACCAGCATCTCACTTTTATCCTTAGTAATACATTTTTGAAAATTGTGTTAATTTGACATTGTCAAATTAGTTCGATACTGAAAAAATCCAAATGTGTTTATAAATTTGAATTTGGTGCTTGGAATTTGTTTGTAATTTGATGCTTAGTGCTTGGAATTTTTACTGCGCTATACAAATACCTTTATTATAGATACAATAAAGTGTATGTACACTGGCATAGATGTAGGGGGAGCGAATACAAAGATAGTCACATCAGAGGGAGTTGTGAATACGGTTTATGCACCTCTGTGGAAGAATAAGTCGATTTTATACGATCTGCTGTCAGAATACGCGTCTGCGTCCGAACTAGAAGCCGTAGGCGCAGTGATGACCGGAGAGCTATGTGACTGCTTTATGACAAGAAGGGAAGGCGTATGGCATATAAAGAAAGCGTTATCAGCAGTATTCAAAGAAGTCAAATTCTTCGATTACCATTGCACATTCAAAGATAGCACAGAGGTGGATAAGGCCCCTCTTTCTTTCGCCTCTACCAACTGGCTCGCATCCTCTATGCTCATAGCGGAACAATACGAAGATGCGATTTTCGTTGACCTCGGTAGCACTACAACGGATGTAATACCCATAGTAGGCGGGGAAATAAAAGCTGGACGAACAGACCTCAAACGACTGAAAAACGGTGAACTAATTTATTCCGGCGTCCAGAGGACCAATGTTGCTACATTGCTGAAAAGCGTGAAGATAGGCGAAGAATGCCGTGTCTCTTCAGAACTGTTCGCAATAACCGCGGACGCTTATCTCGTACTCGGATACATAACGGAAGATGATTACAGTTGTGAAAGCCCGGATAGTTATGCCTTTTCGGATCGAGACGAGTCGGAAAAAAGTAGAGTGAGTGCGATGCGAAGGCTTGCAAGGGTGGTCTGCAGTGACCCAGAAGAGTTAGGTGAGGCCAACACGGTTTCCATTGCGGCGCAGATAAAGCAAGCACAGGTGGATGTGTTAGTCGCTTCACTGAAGCGGATGAAGGCGAAATACCGATTGGAACAGGTGCTATCCGCAGGAATAGGCGATTTTATCGTAAAGGAAGCTGTGGACTCGTTGAATATCCCCTTCTTATCGCTTTCCGCACGCTATGGCAAAAAGATAGCGGCTACATTTCCGGCATATGCAGTGGCGAGGTTGTTAGCAACCCTTTAAATAGTTGTGGCACAAGTATATACTTATGCTTCAAAAGTTTGTGAACCGGGCGAGGGAGCTGGAATTTTTGATACGTCTTAAGAGTACGAGTGAGACACCGCTGAGGATAGGGAAATGGTGGCACAAGGATAAGGAGATTGACCTCCTTGTTTTGAATGAAAAGGCGTGTCTTTTTTTCGAGGTTAAATGGCGCGAATTAAAAATGAGAGAATGTAGAAAGGTACTTGAAAAGCTGATGGAGAAATCCGCTTATGTTGAATGGCATGGAGAAGAAAAGCGATACGGAATAATTGCAAAGCACGTGGGTACAGACGACAAAAAAGAGCTTCGAAGTCAGGGCTACCTCATCTACGATTTGGAAGACTTTGAAGCGTTGATGAAATGATGAATAGTGCAGAGAATACCACTAGCGCTATTTTCAAACAATCCAATTCAGATAAGAAAATGTTTATCGTTGCACTTCCCTTTTATCCCACCGATCTTATAGGTACGATATAGGGTCTTCCGTGGACATTGTTCACTACTTGATTTTTCTCCACTTGCCTATGTTAGCGATTTTTCAAACAACTGAATTAGGACTAATAGATTTTACTTCTTCACAAC
>CAZOEM010000352.1:0-3766 GCA_964578735.1 uncultured Halobacteria archaeon
AGATGTATAAGCTCTAAATGTGGGGGATATCAAAAATTATGGAGAAAAATCAAGTAAGAAGTTAATTAACGACGAAATAACGGGAAAAATGAAGCGGAATGAGGTAACATATCGTTCTTTCAAGGAGATGATGGAGAAGACAATTGCACAATATAAAAATCGCTCAATCGAATCAGCCGAGGTAATTGAACGCTTGAGCGTCTGTAATTTCTGTGCATAATCATCCTTCTGGCACTTTAGAGCCCAGCAAGCAGGATATTCTAATGACAAAGCAACTTGTTGAAGCTGGGGCGATTCTGGGCATTAAGGTGTTAGATCATCTTATCGTATCGAAAAAGGGGCATTTGAGTATGAAAGAGAAGGGGTTGTTGTGACCTTTCTCTCTTTTTTACCTTTCATATCTTCTGTGAATCTTTGTGCTGAGTTCTCAAATAGTTTAATAGGGGACTTTAAACAATGTCAGAACAGGGGGAATAAAATGAGACAAATAGCAATCTATGGCAAAGGAGGCTGCATATCTTTCCCCCTGCCAATATCACTATAAAAATCGATTGTGCCATGTGATGCTTTAAAAAGGTGCAAATGGGATGCTCTGCAATTTATTGCGAGTCGGCGTAGGGTTCTTCCGAAGTAGTTATCACTACTTGTGCCGAAATCGCCTCTGCAATAAGCGTTGCGAATTCATTCGCACCTCTATGCCCGTTCAACACAGGAATGACATATCTCCCATTCTCCTCTATACAGACTACCCATGGGTCTACGGTTTTTTTTGTCGGCTCTATCGCCCGCACGACAATACCCATAGGCAGAATAGCGACAATGTCCTCTTTCGCTCGGAAACGTTCTTGTATCGCACTGTAAACGCTTTTCACATTCTCATCGGCGCTATTGCAAGCGATATTTTCTGAGCATACCAGCTCTGTATCGAAGCCGCTCTCTAAGAGCAATTTTTTCACCGTTTCCGCAATTGCAACCGATTTCTGTGCCAGCACAAGAATGGCGATCACGACTCGCCACCCCCATAAAGTTTAGAAACACCCGATTTTTCAAGCACCGCACCCACAATTATCACTGACTGGCTCTTGACGCCTTCGGTCTTCACCTTCTCGGCAATATCATCTAAAGTGCCCCGTATTATCCGCTCTTCCGTCCATGACGCTTTATGAACCACTGCCACGGGCGTATCCGGAGGATAACCAACCCGCAGTTCCGAAACGACCTCGTCAATGATATGAACGCCGAGAAAGATGACCATTGTTGCTCCATGCTTAGACAGTTCCGCTATGCTTTCCTCAGCAGGCTTGCCGGTCTTCCCAAACGGTTTTGTAATTATCAGCGTTTGCGATACACCCGGTGACGTGAATTCACGTTTTAACGATGCCGAAGCGGCTGAGAACGCAGTAACGCCCGGAACAAGTTCAAAATCAATGGCTATAGAGGATAGGAAAGCCATCTGCTCCAGAATAGCGGAATAGAAGCTCAAGTCGCCTGTATGGAGCCGCACTACTCGTTTTCCCGCTTTCGCAAACTTCGCGTAGAGTGCGAATAAATCTTCCCTTGTCTTTCCATAACTGTCTATCACTATCGCATCGCTCCTCGCATATCTCAAAATCTCTTTAGGGACGAGCGAACCCGCATATATTACCACGTCCGCATTTCCTAGTTCACGCTTTCCTCGCAGCGTGAGCAGTTCCGGGTCGCCCGGTCCCGCACCTACAAATACTACTTTCGTTTTCATAATCTCGTGTAATCTTGTGGTTCCGTATCTATCGCCTTTTTTACGATAAGTGTGGAGAGGTAATGAGTTGGTTCTTCTATCTCACTAACTTTTCCTGATAATAATTCTTGGTCGTCAAACCCGACTTTAACACATAGGATAGCCTTTTCATTGCCCAACATAGTTTCAATTTTAGCCATATTCTTGGGTTTGAGGAAGATCAAAGAATCTGAACTCTCTATTACTCGCATTGCGTTTTTTACATTCACGTCTGGAATAATAGAAACTATTTCCGTTCCTTCCACCAGGGGGACCTGTGCAGTAGCGGTGCATGCGGAGAATGAGGTCACGCCAGGAATTACTTCTACTTCCTCTACCAGGTCGTTGAAAACATCTAAGAATCGGTAGAATGTGGAATACATGCTCGGATCGCCCAGGGAGATGAATGCGGCAGTTTCACAGCCATTTCCTTTTGCCACTACCTCTTCTCGCGCCTTTTTCCAATACAGTTTTAGCTTAGCTCGGTCTTTCGTCATCGGGAACACCGGTTCAAGCACAATACAATCCCGCTCTTTTATTACTTTTTCAACCGTGTGGAGCGCTCGACTCCGTTTATCCTCGCTCGACCTCGGCGCTACGACCATATCCACGCTCTTGAGTGTCCTATATGCTTTCAATGTGAGCAGTTCCGGGTCGCCCGGTCCCACACCTATTCCATATAGTTTCATCTTTTCGCTCCATAGATTAGGAATACGGGATAAGAGGGCGCGAGGGCTGTTTTACCGCCTAGGTCTTTGCCCTTGTTCAAGCAGATATTCAGTACATTCGGATTGATACCCCTGCTTTTCAGTACATTCATGGATTCTACTACGGTCTCAAGTCGGACTGCGGCGATGATTATTCTGCCTCCAAGTTTCAAGTGTTTGAATACGTTCTCAAGCGATTTGCTAAGGTTATCCGTGCCGCCGAAGAAGATAACCTCAAAATTATGCGATAATTTAACATCTTCCATTTCGCCTGATATGAGCTCGATTTTGTCATTTAAGCCGAAATCCGCTATGTTTCTTCTTGCTGTCTCAAAATTATCATTGTCCTTTTCCACTGCGGTGACGTCGCAACCTAACAGAGCGAATTCTATGGCAACACTTCCTGAGCCGGTACCAACGTCTAAAATCCGCTCGCCACCTTTTATCTGTGCTTTAGAAACGATAATCGCTCTGATTTCTTCTCTCGTTAAGCCTGCTTTTGACCGTGAGAATAGGTTATCAGGTATCCCGGGCGATTTGTATGCCCCTTTCATTCTTGCTTCTCATCCTCCCTCATCAATCTCATTATTTCACTTCTCGCCGCTCTTATAGTTAATGGATACGGATTCCGTACCGGCAACTCATCCTCCTTATGCAGAATCTCCATCAAATGCGCAATCCGCGGCAGCCTCAAGTGTGATTCTCTTATGACAGAAGTATCAGAAAAGACAGCCTCTGGTGTGCCTTCTGCCACGAACCGTCCCTTATGCATCACATATATTTTATCCGCATATTGCGGTACCGCATCCACATCATGAGTGGCGATAATCAATGCAATATTCATCCTTCTGCTCAAATCCACTAAGAGGTGCATCACAGTTCTTGACGTGCGTGGGTCTAAATTAGACGTGGGTTCGTCCAGCACAATGATTTTCGGATTCATTGCAAGAACTCCTGCGATTGAAACCAATCGCTTCTGTCCTCCGCTGAGATTATCCGGACTCTTATCCTTCAAATCCGCTATGTTCAGGATATTCAACGCATTACCTGCTCGCTCGGCTACTTCGCGCTTTGAAAGGCCCATGTTCCTCGGTCCGAATGCAACATCTGCCCATACTGTCGGCGCGAACAACTGATCGTCCGGGTCTTGAAATACAAGTCCTACCGTCATCCTTATCTTATCTAAATTAGCCTTTGTTATCTCTTCTTCGTTGATAAAAACAGTACCTTTCGTAGCTAAGAATAAACCATTAAAATGATAGAACAGAGTAGATTTACCACTGCCATTCGAGCCAATAACTGC
>CAZOEM010000353.1:0-3765 GCA_964578735.1 uncultured Halobacteria archaeon
CAGTCGGCCCTTTTACTGCCACAAAATAGTCAGTTTCTGTGAGAAGATATTTCAAGAAAGCACCCTTCGGGTGCAAATCAATTGTTAGCTAAGGCTAAGCATTGGATGGTTCCAATCAGCTAATTTACATCCAAAAACTTCGTTTTCTGTCCCCTTCTCATACAAGACGAGTGTCATTTTTCTTCCACAATTTGGACATTTTGGTATGATGAGATATGTTCCGGGTGTGAAGATGTCCGGGTGCATCAGTTAGATATATTGCTAGAGGGTTATATTAATTAATGCTGGGCGAACGCAGAGTTATAACTTATATACCTTAAATCCGTGTAAATCCGTGTAAATCTGCGTCCTAAATAAAATAGGCAGAACTTATACATTATATACCTTAAAAGATAACCGTTGTATGAAATGTCCCCGTTGTGTCTTCTTTGGTGCGTTTAAAACGGAAAAGGGAAAACAAGAAGCAATTGTATCCTCTTCAAATTAAAGGGTAACTCAAATATTGCAAATATACAGAATCATTGATGGTGCCATCATTTTTGACCGATGTTGTAAACGCGCAAAGGTTTTATTATGCCCCCATTTCAACTAGAATATATACCAGTAGAGGAACGGATGAACGATATGGACGAGAAAGCGGTTCCACTCACATCACTATCCCCCGGTGAAAAGGCGAAGATCGTTGCGTTGGGGCATGGTAGGGGGCGGCAGCGCCACTTCAGGACAATGGGGCTAATGGAAGGCAAAATAGTTGAGATAATCGCGGTACAACCTGCGAGAGGGCCGGTTGTCCTAAACGTAGAAGGAACGCAGATAGCGATTGGGATGGGGATGGCGAGACACATCTTAATCAGAAAGCTATGAAGAAAATATCGCTTATGGGTTGTCCAAATGTCGGCAAGAGTGTCGTCTTTTCGCGGCTTACCGGAGTGAACGTGATTTCGTCTAACTATCCCGGGACTACTGTTGATTTTACAAAAGGAACTACACGCATAGGCAGCGGGAAGTACGAGTTAGTTGATGTTCCGGGTACTTATTCTTTAGAGCCCACATCGAAAGCAGAAGAAGTAGCTCAGACCATGCTTGAAGATGCGGATATAGTAATAAATGTCGTGGACGCAACGCATCTGGAACGGAATCTCTACCTGACCCTGGAAATCATGGCCATGAAAAAACCCACGATAGTCGCTTTGAACCTCTGGGACGAGACAAAGCACATTGGCATTGATATAGACCCGGACAAATTGGAGAAGTTACTTGACGTACCTATTGTTCCAACTTGTGCGATTACCGGAGAGGGGATAAAGGAACTCACATCTGAACTGAGCGATGCCAGGCCATCCAAGACAATCGAGCCTATGTCAGAAGGAGAAAGGTGGCTTACGGTTGGTGAGATAATCAAGGAAGTTCAGGTAGTGCATCACCGCCATCATACTATCTGGGAACGCATAGCCGACATCACGGTGAAGCCTGCAACTGGCATTCCCATTGCGATAATGGTAATACTCCTGACCTTCCTATCCATAATCCAGCTAGGGAATTGGATAATTGAATATCTGATGGACCCGCTGTTCTATGATTACTATGGACCCTGGATTGTGAGCGTGGTAAACACCTTTTCGCCTCACGGACTGCTGCAAGGTATATTAATAGGGAACTCCACAGTGGAATCGCCGGATTTTACGCAATCTTTTGGTCTTCTAACTACCGGATTATACGTCATTTTCGGCATGGTACTGCCATTTGTAATCACATTTTATCTCATGCTCAGTCTGCTCGAAGACGTGGGCTATTTGCCTCGACTCGCTGTTCTCGTGGATACAGGCTTGCACAAATTGGGATTGCATGGCTCGGCAATAGTGCCAACGATATTGGGCTTTGGCTGCAACGTTCCGGGTGCCTTAGCAACGCGAATAATGGAGACGGAGAAGCAGCGGTTCATTGCTGCAACACTCATGGCGATTGCGGTACCTTGTATGGCGCAATCGGCAATGACATTTGGCATTTTGGGTAAATATGGCCTGAAATGGATACTCATCGTTTATTGCACCCTGTTTTTGCTCTATGTCCTTATAGGCTTACTATTGAACAAAATAGTAAAAGGGGAGAGTCCGGAATTATTATTGGAAGTACCCCCATACCGTAAACCTGACCCGTTAACGATATTAAAAAAGACATGGACAAAGGTGTATGGATTCTTAGTGGAAGCGGTCCCGTTCGTCCTGTTGGGCGTTCTCATAGTGAATCTGCTATATATAACGGGAATAATTAACGCTCTTGCAACGCTATTCGCGCCTGTTCTCACGACTTTGCTTGGCTTACCCGAAGGTGCGATCGCTGCGTTGATAATGGGATTCCTCCGGAAGGATATTGCAATTGGCATGTTAGTGCCGTTGGGTATGAGTCCGGAACAATTGACTATTGCATGTGTGATTTTGAGCACTTATTTCCCGTGCATTGCTACGTTCGTGGTTTTGCTTCGTGAGTTAGGCATCAAGGACATGCTAAAAGCGACAGGATTGATGATTGCCGTTTCTTTGTCTGTTGGTACAATCATGAGGTTAATATTGATAGGTATATGAAAATGTGTAGTTGTATAGCGGATTTTAAAAACCACGAGATACCACAAGATTAACACAAGAAATCCATTGAACGAATTTTCTCAATTTTATCGCATTAACCAGTTCCAATACCGAGGGAGTACACTTCCTTATTACTTCCCAGTCTATAATATCCACATCCCTCAGTGGTTCCACCATGAAATCCCCACTACTCTTATAAAGTTTCACCTTCTTGATATCCCGGAACCAAGCTCTAATATCCATCCCAAGTAGTGCCCCCAATCCCCAAAGGGAGAGTAATTGACCTTGTGTATCCCCGCAAGATTGCCAAATTTCTTTATCACAATACGAATTCAGTAATCCATCAATGACATACCATGATTCCCATTCGTCGTTTCCTATTACCTGCACATAATTCGCTATCCCGTAAACTTTTAAAATGCATCCCATTTACGAATAATAGTTCCGTTTGCTCCCTCTAAATTCTCAATTGAGACGTAATTTTCATTGAAAGCAGGAAAGTTGGTGCGCGAAGATGGCACTTACGGGCGGTTAATAGAATCCCAGAAAAGTAAATGAAGGAACAATAACTTCGTCACTTTGCTTGATTTCATGAGCTAAAAGTGCAGCGTGCAGAGCGGATGTCCCGGAATTGAATGTTAATGCGTATTTCGTACCCACATAATTTGCAATCAACTTCTCAAAATTTACTACGTTGGGACCAACAGCCCAGTTCATTCCAGCTTTTAGTCATGTTCACACAACTCCGCTTCAGATTTAAAACCGTCAATCTTTTCTTCCGTTCATAAAAATCTCCTCTTTTGATACAATTTTCAGATTATCTTTTTCTTCCATTTCTTTGATTATCAGAACAACTTCTTCTTTTTTATACATTTCAATTGCTGCTGCTATCTTCAAATTTGGCCTCAACTCAAATAAAATCTTCAATGCATCTTGGATTACCTCTGATTCGCTGACGTAACATCAGAGCCCAGCATTTTTTCGTTTGTCACCTCTAAATACAACTGAAATGCTTCCTTCTTTTTAACCGATTATAAACCCTTTTCCTCAAATCAACATCGAAGAAGATTAAGTTTCTTCTCTTGTTTCAGGAAGCTATTCAATAAACGTGCTCTGTACATCTTCACCTTAATAGCTCTGCAATCTCTTCTGGCTTGGCATCTACGTAATCACCGGTTTTTAG
>CAZOEM010000354.1:0-3752 GCA_964578735.1 uncultured Halobacteria archaeon
CAAATGCCTTACGTTTAACTTCCGGTTTAGTGACAAAATTAAGTTCTATCATCATTGCAGTCTCATAAACCTTTTCCAGAAAACCATAACCTGTTTATTATAAACTCGATAGAATATTTAGCTTAAGTTTACGAAAATGCCCCTAATACGAAGGTCTCCAAGGTCACCAGAAAAGGAATAACCTAACTCACCCTCTTATACCCCCCGCTCTCCTTCGCAAACGCAACAAGCCGCCTATAACACCCTTCGCTTTCCAGCGTATTGGAATCGCCGATTAAAACCAACTTCCGTTTCGCTCTCGTTATGGAGACATTAAGCCTCCTCAAATCCTTGAGAAAACCAATAGTGCCGGATTTGTTACTCCTGACAAATGACACAATAACTACCTCCTTCTCCCTGCCCTGGAACCCATCCACAGTCTTTATCTCCAAGCCCTCCACCCGGAGCATTCTTTTAATCCGCGCTACCTGGTCATCATAAGGCGAGATAACGGCTATATCTTCCGCTCTTATACCCCGATTTAACAGCCGTTCGGCAATATCCGTAACCAATTGCGCCTCACCGGGGTTCTCTCTCGATGTAGAACCTTTTCGTACACGTTCCTCAAACTCATCGCCAGTATCAATAAACAAGAATGGTTTTAACTCTTCACTTTCTTTCTCTACTGATTCCGGGAGTATATCAATAAGAGTACGCCGTTTTACCTGCTCATCCGCCTTCAGCTTACCATCATAGAACTCCCGATTCGGGAATTCCGCTATCTCTTCGTTCATTCTATACTGCACATCGAGCATAACCCGTATCGGATCACCATGTAGCGCCAGAAGTCGCTCGAAAAGACTCCTGGTGAAACCCCTGCATGCCGCCTCCTCGTTCAAAACAGTAGGTGGTAGCTGTTTGTGATCCCCAGCCAGGATAAACCGCTTCGCCTTGAGCACGGCAATCAATGCAGAAGGTTCGGTGGACTGAGTGGCCTCGTCAATAACGGCAAAATCGAACTTTTCCGCTTTTAGTATCTCCGAGCCCGCAGTGCTGTTCGTTGTGCAAATTACTGCGGCCGCCTTTATAATTCGCCTTATTGCTCGCTCTTCCAGTTCACGTGCATCGGCAAATAACCTATCTAGCTCATGTTTCAAATCAAGCCATTTCTTCATCCCCTCTATTTTCTTCCGTGGTATTCCCCTTGTCGTCGTCCCTTCACTCGCAAGCAGCATTATCTCTTCATCACTTAACCCGCGTCTCCATCGCATTTCGGGCATGATATACTGTTTCATGTGCTCTTTTAGCTCATATGCTCGCGTCCTGAACTCCTGCGCTTTTCTATAGTCCGGTTCGTCTTGAACTAGATAGTCAAGGCTTCTTCTTCTTAAAGAGGGGATTATACGTGCTGGGTGCCCTACTCGCACCACGTTCACACCTATTTTATCCAATCGCTCTACTAAGTTATCCACAGCCACATTGGAGTCCGCTGCTGTTAAAACCCTATTACCACGATTAATAAGCTGTGCTATGATCTCAACGCACGTTATCGTCTTACCCGTCCCCGGCGGTCCGTGAATGAGAAAGAAATCACGTGCCGCTAAACTTCTTACAACCGCTTCCTGTTGGCTTTTGTTCAATTGTGCATTAAAGAGGTCTATTTTGCTTTCTTTGGCGAACTCCGGAGGCGTATTACCTAATAATTTATCCTTTTGCCACCGCGGTAATCTTTTAAAGTGCTTTAATGCTTCGAGCATCCGTTGAAACGTAATGTCATTAACAAAAAGGTCAATTCTGAGGTCTTTACGATATACAAAACCTGGTGGCGCATTATCAAATGCAATGGTGATAGCATACGAGGTCTTCTCTGCTACAGTACCCAGTGGGTTATCCTCATCCCAGAGGCTTGTTTTACTTATCAGTACGAGATCACCAACTTCTATTTCGCTTTCCGGTAATGAGGAACCAGGAGTTTGTTTTCTAAACATCACCATGTGCTTTCCGCCCAGTCCCAGGTCCTGGGATTTACCTTTCATCATTAGAAAGGCTCTACCCCTCTCTTCCCGTTCCCGACCACTCAACCGGCGCATTTCCTCTTCATGCCGCCGCATCTCCTCTTCGCGTTCCAATTCCACGAGTTCCGTGAAATGCTCTATATACTTGTTATCATCCATTTTTTGCCGTCTTTCAAGATTAGTTAGTTAGTTAGTTTAACTAAAGATATAGCATTACATGTAATTGCATTTTGCATTATCCGCTTAAGAAAGAGTCCCCCGATTTTTGTGCTTATACCTTTACATCACCCTCCGGACACAATTCTGATAATCGTTATTACCTCGCCCTTATTTATATCATCCGGCGGTTTTTCATCTTCCGGCACGGGCTTACTATTACAAAGCACAATAACCTCTACCGGATTTATTCCTAGTTTCTCTAATACGTTCTCGTATGTATCATCATTCGAGACTTCCAATCTCCTCTCTTCCTCTTTATCTGCAAGTATCTTCACTTTAAGTTCCATGACTCACCCTATGTCTAAGAAGATTTTTCTTCGCTTTTCTATATAACGTATAACTTCCACCTATAAATTTAATTTAGGACGCAGATGTACAGGGATTTACACGATTTAAAATATCCATTCAAAGCGAGAGTGACCTTATCCACTCGCCCTTCGCATCTCTTGTCGTACCCACGATCAATCTCAACTCATGCTTTCTGCGCTCTATTACGCCACGAGCTTCTATCGTTTCCCCTGCTAACGCTTGCCCGACATAGGTATGGGTAAAAGAAAGAACCTTGCTTATCTCGGGGTGTTCGATTTCGTATACCGCGGGATTATCAAAGGAAAAAGAGGCGTCTTTTACTTCCGCTGTTATCTTTGCATAACCTTCCCTTTCGCCTATTTCATAATTCGTCATGTCCAACTGCTTTATCTCTTCTCGGTCTCGCGTGTATAGAATATCAAGGTATGTGTTCCCGATTGCACCCCGATTCTTCTTCCTCTGTTCATGTGCGACGAAACAATTGTAACTCAATTCCGGCTGCCTTTTAATATATATCCGCCGCCACATGGCATCATTTATCTCTACGAGAATGCCTTCTTCCACTGCTGCTTCTACAACCTCTCTCGCTAGATTGAAATTTGAGAGTCCATAAAGGACGAAATCGAGGTCCGAATTAGTGTTGTTAAGACCACATAAGTAGGAACCGGTAATACCTATCATATCCCTCGAGATACGCTTTCCAAGAAGCTCAAAAACCGTTCTGACCTGCTCTTCTTGCCTGGCAATTAGTGGAAGCTCATCCTCAGGTCGCAGGAGTTCTATTATATCCCCTTTTGGTACCACCTGCATGCCTCCTTTCACATATCCTGGGCAATGTCTGCCCAAGAACGCATATGCTCCCTCAAAGTCTAATTTCCGGTATCGCCCCCTATCCGCGACTCTTTCGCCTCTATCGTCCGGGATATATCGTAAGAGGCATTTCACTTCCTCTTCGCCTAAATCATAACAGACAACAGAGAATATCCAATTTTGCTTCGTTATCACAAAATCTCGAATCCTTACTGTCATGCTCTACTCGCTCTTCTACAACTAAAGAAATATTATAGCCTTATGTAAAACCTTTTCTTATTTAGAGAGGAAATAAAGTAATTATAGATAAACGAAAATGAAGCTTTTATTACGGTTCCCCCGACCCGGACATAAAATGCCGCGTACTGCGGAAGTAATACTCGAGACAGGTGCGAAAATAAACATAGATAAGGCGAACGT
>CAZOEM010000355.1:0-3726 GCA_964578735.1 uncultured Halobacteria archaeon
TCCTGCCCGCACAAAGGGGTCAATTGCCGTTCATTCACTATTTTCCTGTACATCCTGCGTGAGGCTGTTCTGCACTATAAAAATATGCATCCACTCTTTCAATAATCCCACAGTCCATAGAGATATATTATCCGTCGTTTTTAATCACCTATTTCCGCGGGAATCTGAAATTAGCCAATATTATAATTTTTGGATGGTCTCCGTGCAAGCGGGTATTATTAGGTAAAACATGTGATGTTGTGCTAATGATAGGTGGATAGAAAGAAATGGTGTATTTGGATACAAATCTGAACAATTTTTCGTATTGTGAGATACTCAGCGCGATCTTTTGGGGGGGTATTCAACCGATTTCGTGTACACGGCAACGGGAATTTTTCGTAGAACAAAGCCACCTGTGTGTCCGGAATGCGGCATGCAAATGAAATCGAAAACTAGATGAAGCTTTCGGCAATGAAGAGGGCTGGGCTGCTAGGTAGAGGTAAAAAAACACTGCTGGAAGCATTTTTGATGTTCGTACCGTTTTTGGATCGTGGATAAGGGTTTTACTATTCAAGTTGGTGTGAATGAAGAGCTGTGATTAGCGGTAGCCATCACCTTTTCACTCCTGTAATGGCCTTTTTTGATGTTTTTGTACCGTTTGGGATAAGAATAATGTGGATTTTTGACAGGAAGTCAATGTGGGATCACTTTATGGTAGTTTACTATTTGCGAACAGGATGAAAATGTTGGGTACGATGGATGAAAAGTTAAAAAATCGCTGGATTTTTCGATCGTGCCGTTTTAATATCAAATCTGACAAAATTTTCCCTCTAGAAACTACATTGGTTTTTGGAGTATTAAGAAAAGCGTTTAATCTGCAAATAGCAGTATTCAGCGAAAAAAAATCTGATATTCATGTCTTTTATATAGGTAGTAATATAATATTAAACGTTAAGTTAAATGAAAAGGAAGAAATGTAAAGGACAATAGAAGGTATTAAGGTGAACGTCATTTTAGGTGTTTCTTCTAATTCCGATAAAATCACAGCGGGGGAAAGGGGGTAAGAAGATGTCGATGAGGATGGCGATAACGAAGGTATTGTGTTGTTTGGTTCTGATTGCGATTTTGATGAACGCGACCCCGGTTTCGGTATTGGCGAGGAACAGCAATAATGCATCGAATAGCGTTTCTAATCATCCGGATTTATCTGCCTCTTTGTCTTTAAATGTAATTTACGTGCCTGATGCTAAAGACAATCGGGCATCACCAAAACAGTGTAATATTACTGCTATTTCATCAACAGGAAGCGCTATTTTTGATACTGCTATAAAATTGATGGAGGTGTGATTGCAATGGTTAATGCTTTTCGGTGGATGATTTTTGTACTTGGGCTGGCTGTTGTTATTGGCAACATAATGGTTACATCAGCGGAAGGTCCTATAATCGCGATTACGAGCCCATCAAATGGCGATGCTGTCTATACCGATAAAATCACGGTTTCTGGGGGTGCTATGGGTACGGAAGGTGCGATTGTCGAATCAGTAATGATCAACGGTCTCCTTGCAGATGGGACTACCTCTTGGCGTAAAGATATTTCGCTTCAACCTGGCCAGAATAAAATAACTGCCGTAGTAACGGATACTTTTGGTAATCGCGCTGCGGAAACCATATTTGTGACTTACATTGAAGCACCTCCTCCCATGTCTACTACTATACCGATTGGAACTATACCGTCTGGAGACCACAGACCAACACCAACACCAACACCAACACCAACGTCAACTGGTAGCATCTCGATAACCACCACGCCCCCTGGTGCAGAAGTATATTTGGATAATTCTGATGTTTCCAAAGGAATTACACCTATTACGCTTGAGCATGTCCCAGAAGGGCATCATGAGGTAACAGTTAAGAAAGAAGGATATGACAGAGAATCTAAGGATATAATTTTGGGTAAAACAAGAAATCAGATTAATATTATACTCAAGCCAATTACTGGTTCAATCATTGTTAATTCTACACCATCTGGAGCAAGTGTGTACTTAGACGATGTTCATATGAAAGCTACTACACCATGTATGCTTAGCGAAGTTGTCGTAGGATGGCTTTCCATAAAGTTAACAAAATCTGGTTATTTTGATGTGACAAGAAACGTATCCGTTTCTGTTGGTAGAACATCCAATTTACATGTAAATTTAACCGGGTATGGTTCTATCGATATATCCACAGATCCATCTGGAGCAAAAGTGTACTTAGATGGTAATAATACGGGAGAAACAACACCCAATAATATTAGCAAGGTTGTAATGGGGAACCATACCATAAAATTAACAAAATCTGATTATGATGATGTAATAAGAAACGTATCTGTTTCTGTTGGTGAAACAATCTCTTTACATGAAAACTTAACAGGGTATGGCTCTCTCAGTATATCCTCATCTCCATCCGGAGCAAAAGTGTACTTAGATGGCGATTATAATGGAGTAACACCTTTAGATATTAGCAAAGTTGTTGAAGGGTGGCATTCAATCAAACTAACAAAATCATACTATGCAGATATGGAGGAGATGATATATGTGTCAGCGGGAGAATCGACACAGGTAGGTGAAACATTGTCAGTACTGGAGGCCACATTTATCTCAAAAATAGAGGTTCAAATAGCTATCATTCTCGCCATTATTGGACTTTTGATTTCAACAGGACTGATAGTTTCAAGACGAAAACTGTATGCATTATCTAAGTCGATTATGAAAGAAGAAGATGTAAGACGTCATGTGGAAAGCAGACAAAAAATTGATTTTGCTAAACGAAAAAAGATTCTACTATTAAATTCTCAGGAGTGGATAAAACATAATGATTACTCAAAGATTAACCCACTTTATGAAAAGGCACAAGAGCTTGAAAAGCGAGGCGAAAATAAGGAATCAATAGCAACATACGAAGAAATTATCGATATAAATGAGAATTATATAAAAGCGTGGGAAGGCATTAAAAGGAATTATAATGCTTTAGGTGAGAGGGAAAAAGAACATTCCACTTCTATGAAGTCACGATTAATAACAGAATTTATAGATTTTGAAACAAATGCCGCGCAAAAGATCAATCTTCAACAGTTTAATCTCCAAAATTTGGACTTCTTCGATAATTTGTTTTGGTCATTTCAACCACAAATCAATATATTATTAGGTAAAAATGGCTATGGAAAAACATATTTACTACGATTATTAATTTCAATATTACAAAAAGATGATGATGTATCTTCAGAATTTTTCAAGGATTCAAAGTCCAAATCTTTTGTTAGCTGTGATCTGGAAAGAAATAATGTTGAAAAGGTCATCTATCGTACCAAAACAGTATTTACAGAATCTATTGGGAAGGTGCCGGTATTAGCAATTCCTGATATGCGACTTGTGGATAAATCGAGAACCAAAATCGAACCAGTTATTTTAGAAACCGATATAAGAGAGTCTGGGGCTTATCATTTCTTATATGAAAAGCCATACGAGGAAGTAATTCAAAATTTCCTTTATGAATTATGTATTAGGTATATAGATAAAGGTAAATCATTTGAACAGCCCCTTTTCCAACTTCTTCGTAAAGTAGTACGTGAATTGACAGATAAAGAATTTAAGTTCAATGAAATAGTAGCAATTGGTAGTGCAAAATTTGAAATTAAAGTTATTACCGAAGGGAACCCAGAAAAGCCATTGCCATTACAAAAGGCATCTCAAGGAACATTATCGGTTT
>CAZOEM010000356.1:0-3700 GCA_964578735.1 uncultured Halobacteria archaeon
ATAACGCGACACGGGACACAATCTCCCTCAAGGTAGCAACATATATTAGAGCGTTGCCATTTACTGACCGCTGTATCATACCCTTCAAAGAAATAAGTAGGATCAGGTGCGCTACTACTGGATTGTATAGTCAACGCGAAAAGCAATAGGATAAGAATTGAAAAAATGAATATCCTAGAAATCAGAGAATAATCCCTTTTAGAAAGGTCTTCATCTCTGCCCCCTGTTATTGATCTAGACCCATATCCTCGCCTCAATTTATCCATCCCCCTATTCTCCTATCTCTCATTTCACCTTTATTACTCATCTAACAGCACCCCCTTTTAGACCAAAATTCAGGGCATTCTCGTACAACACAGAAGCATAGACCACAGAAGAAACTTCCTCCTGAAAGCGTAATTTGGTTTCCATCTCTCTTCTCTCCATCACCTGCATTTTTACACTACACCATCCCTGAATTTGTTACCTATTTTTGGTATGCATATTTTTATCCGAGATAGCATATATACCTCCATGGTCGAGGTTATATAAATAACCATAAGAAGAAAAAACACGTTCTACGTGCATATGGTGAACATAAATACCATAAATGGTCATAAATAGTACATAGCTTGTGTAATTCCCGCGTTCATTAACCGGATGCAACTACCGGGCTTGTCATCGAATTTGTACATCCATTTGCATCCGTAACTGTTAGTGTCACATCATACGTTCCCGAGGCAGAGTAGCGGTGAGAAGTATTTTGCTCTGTACTTGTGCTTTCATCATCAAAATCCCAATAATATGTGTGTAATGTGGTGTTCCACCGGTGGCGGTACCATTAAATCACCGCCGTAAGCGTTTACTTAGCGCCGTTTTGATAATATTAACGAGCTTTAAATTCCGTCCCGTAGTAGGCCACTCCATACCACGCTTCTCGTTAATAACAGAACTAAGCATCAAATCAGCCTTTGGTTTCAGTTGCATCAATCGTTCATGTCGCACGTCGGCATTAGTTATCGCTTCTATTTCGTCTATCTCTGCGGTGAGCTCAATTGCGAGTTTTATCTTTTCTTCCCGCGCTATGTATGAATCATTGTCTATCAACCCGCATTCTGCCTTCTTACTGTTCAGCCGCAACCCTGCCTGATAAGTGCAATCTACGAGTTCATCTCGGGTCATCCATTTGGTCTCGTAATTCAGGATATACTTCCAACTTGGAGATAACATCGCTCTTCGGTACTCTTCAAAGGTTTTGAGTAGGATATTGTATCCGAACTTTTCCGGATTCTCATATGCTATGCAGCCGGGATCAATGAAAGGGGAATAGGGTAAGATAAATGGTACCACTTTCGTTCCAAATTCATTCATCAGATAGCCGCAGTAATCAACCGTCTCCATAACAGATTCGCACGTTTGACGGGGCAGACCAATCATAAAGAAGAGATCAAATTTGCGGCAGCCCAAATCCAACGCCCATTTTATGTCCGCTTCTATTCCAACATTCTTGTAATGCTTCCCCACAATCGCTCGTATTTGCTCGTCATGAGTATCAGGAGAGAGTTCGAAGTTGAAATTATCAATAGAGTCGGCAACACTCTCGAAATATTCCTTTGGCGCGGTATCGAATAGCTCGAGCACCACCGGATTAACTATTTTCACTTTTTTCAAACCTTCTAAGACGGTGTATGCATATTCGTTTCCCTGCTGTCGGAGATCGCCAATGACAAATATGGGCGCTTTTGTGTAGTTACTGATTTTTGTTATGTCATCAACTACCAATTTCGGGTCTCGGAAGATAGCTTTCTTGCGATTGCAGTATCCCGCGAGTGCGCTTCTGGAGCCGCCACAGAAGATACAATTGTGCATACAGCCACGACATGTTATCACTGCCATTACCGGATAGCTAAGCCACTCACGCGACCACCCGTGGTATGGGAGGAGACTTTTCAAGTCACGGTATTTCAATGCTGATCTGAAAATATGCACATAGTTATTTGAGTATTTCACTTCGCTGGGTACATGAGAGAGCGGATTTATATGCACTTCCTCGTCCTTCCAGACCAGATTCGGTATATCTGATAAGGTTGATAGGTCAAGAGATCGGCGAATGATTGCATGCATGAGCTGTAGGAGCGGCTCTTCTGTCGAATCACCCCTTATGATGAAATCAACTTCCGGATATTGAATCAGCTCGCGGTGGAA
Source organism: uncultured Halobacteria archaeon (assembly GCA_964578735.1). Lineage (GTDB taxonomy): Archaea > Halobacteriota > Syntropharchaeia > Alkanophagales > Methanospirareceae > Methanophaga. The sequence continues at coordinate 2,185 of CAZOEM010000356.1, forward strand.
GTAAGTGGCAGAAAGACCACCGAAAATGACTGGTGTGTCCGGATGATACCGTTTACATATCTTTGCTATTTCCAGGCTGCCTTGCGCATGTGCTAACCAGTGAAGATCAATGCCAAACGCTTTTGGCTTTTGCTTGCCTATCATCATTTCAGCATCAAAATCAGCACTGCCGAGCATTCGTGCCGCTAAATTTATTATCCGTACCCTTACCCCTTCGTTCTCTAAATGCTCCATCAGCGAGATGAATCCGACCGGATACATCTCGAATAACGGCGTTGATGGCACTCCATCTGCAATAGGGCCGTACATGAGGACTCGCTTCCTAAAATCATATACTGCAGGTGGGTGTAGCAGGATCAAATGCGGATTCGCGGCACCTATTTTCATTGTTTATAACAACTAACTGATAGTGCCTTGGATACTTATAATCATCGGTATTGTATTTCTAAATGGGATATAAATTTAGCATACAAAATAACTTTACAAGTTGTGGTGAGGATTTCCCAACACTAGAAACCAAATTCAACAAACTCCTTTGAGTTCTTTATAGTCAACGTGATAAGAATTTATTATGACCATAGACGTTAATTATGTTTTGGAGCGATTATTTTGGACTGCGCCCTCCTTCTGTGTCACTCACGGAATTCATGGAACTCAAAGCGTTTATCATTCATTGATAGCTGCTGAATTGGTTTCGTATTAATCGGGAATAATCTTTTGGAATCGTTAGTATCTCCTTTCTGAAGAGAGATCAACCTACAAGATATTGTTTCTTTTGTAACGCTTTTAAAACTTTTTGAAAGGGCGGGGGGTTTTTTTTATTCCTTTGACACCATTACCTCTGTTGCTTTTATCACTGCTTCTACTGCATCGCCTTCTTTCAAGCCAAGCTCTTCCACCGCCTCTTTTGTTATCATCGCCGTGATGACAGAGGGCTTAGAGATCTTAATTTTCACGGTAGATGCGACTTCGCCTTTCTCTATCGCCTTTACAACACCCGCCATTCTATTCCTTGCACTTATCGGCATTTTTATCACTTGAGTTCTATATAGACTGCTCTCTTTAAATACCGGGTCCACGGTTAGACAAGGAGCAGTGATAAAAGATGGACGGAAGATGACGGATGAATAAGAGCAAGAAGCCGCGTACTGCGAGCCGTTTATACCAGAATCAGCTCGCCAGCCTTATTTATTCCTATTTCAAAGCCCTTTAATATGAGCCGATGTTTTATTTTATCCATAAGCTCTTTTCGTATTTTCTGCTTTCTTCACATTTGCCCATGCCATTTTCTCTATTGTAGAGATATTCTGCTTAGTCTTCCCGAATTTTTGCGCGATCTCGACCTGAGAATATCCTCCGTTCCTGAGTTTCAACACTTTCATCTGCCTCCCGGTAAGTGCCGTCTCATCCGTATCCCTCTTCGTCATCTTTCTTTGTTAGAATTTAAGTCAAAGAGATATCTTCAAGAAAGCACCCTTCGGGTGCAAATCAATTGTTAGCTATTGCTAAGCAGGGG
>CAZOEM010000357.1:0-3698 GCA_964578735.1 uncultured Halobacteria archaeon
TGAGCACAGCGGTGATCGCTTCTTTCTCATTCACCTGCTTATTATTTAATAAAGACGCTAACGTTGCATGTGCGGCTGTTGCATTGAAGAGGAAGATGGCAGGTATTATCGCGGCGTCAGGGGGCAGTTTAGCCGCTTTCGTCAATGGTTCCAGGGGCTTGCTGATATATCTTAGTAAGCCTAACTCAATAGCTGCATTTGCAATGAATATGCCAAAGAACATGAAGATCATAAGCCGGGCATACAAAGTAAGATAATAGAACATTTATTTTATAGTGCTTCTTTTTAGATCCGCAACCGAATTGTTTTTATAGTCGTAGTCAGCCATTACCCCTCTACTGCTATCGTATCTTTACTCCAAGGCATGAAAATGGGAGAGGCATAAAAACCGCCCCCTCCCAACAAACTTTTCTGCTTTTTCGCATTGCACTTTATCTTATTTTCGTTCAACTTCCCGGTGGTGGATAGAGCGGCATCATACCTGCTGGGTATTCTATGTTTAAGAATCGCTCGACGTATTCCTTGTAGACGTTATCGGGATCGAGATCGAATTCAGGATGTAGCGATTTAGCTCGGTATGTAAGTCCGACTACACTATCCATACCAAAGAGTGGTTCACAGCAGCAAGCAAAAACCTTGTCTTCTTTCACCGCTGTTATGGCGCTCGCGCCGTCTCGACCTGTGATCTCATCTACCAGCTCTTGTGGACCGGCAGTGTTATCCCAGCACCAGCATGGCGAAGTATATTTTTCCTTAATTATCACATCGGGATTCTCAGTTATCACCCATTCCCACGTAACATACGGGTATGTCGTATCCAGGTCACCGGCGATATTTATGCCGCCTGCCATGACGCACAGGTCGTCGGATGCAGAGCCAGGGCCTTTAGTTCCTATCTCTCCAGGGCCTTTGTACTTCCCTTCCATGAATACAGTTGGCTTTTGCTCCTCTGTCAGTCCATCCACAAGGTTTTTGACTTCTTCTTCCTTTTCCTCGCACCAATCATTGTAATCTTTTGCCTCATCCCTCTTATTAAGGATATAGCCCAGCTTTTCCACTTCCTCACTCAAAGTATTTTGTTTGTAGAAATCTAGTGCAACCGCGGCGATACCAATGGGCTCTAAATGCTCGTCAACACCTGTTATTTTGCTTACATAGCTTATGACCAAATCCGGGCCAAGCGCATTTTTCTTTTTATCACCTCCCTAATTTTTATTCCTTTCCCCTCTTTCCCCTCGTTTTTTCTCTTAGCTATCTCTTTTTTATATGCTTTCCAGTCCTGGATACACAAACACACCCTGCACAGCAACATCGAAGTCTATACCACAGAATTCATCCACATACTCCTGCTGTATCGCCTGCGGGTCTAAATCTTTAAATTCATCAGGATGGAACCACTTTGCGAGATATGCAAGACTAACGGGCTGTTGAGGTGCGAACATGATGCTATCGTCTATCGCAAAAACACTATCGTTTATCACTGCATCCACGCCTTCAGCGAAACCTGGCAATCCTATTATACCATCATATTGCTCTTTCATCCCACTTACATCATCGCTCTCAAAGCCTCCCGCATACGAAGGTCTAAAGATAATCTCCAGATTTTGGTCCAGAATCCACTCCACTTGCACGGTAAAATAACCTTCTCCTTCATCCTCAGCTATATTTATCCCGCCTGCTCTCACGCATAAATCGTGTGAGCCAGTGCCTTCAGCTCGTGTTTTCCTTTCTGTTTCACCGTTACCACAATCTATGAATACCCTTGGTTTTTCGTCTTCGGAAAGTCCTGATATTTTTTCGTCTATTTCATCAACGTATTCGTCATACCACTCGAGATATCCACGTGCATTTTCTTCCTCTAAGAGTAAATATCCAAGCATGTTCATCTCCTTTCTAAGTGTTTCCAGCCGGTAGAAATCAAGACGAACCACTGAGATATCTGTGCCTTTTAACTTATCCTCAAGTTTTTCCGGCGCTGGCCATTGCCCAAAAGCAAATATCGAATCTGGGTCCAATGCCAATATCGCCTCAACGTCTGGACTAGACCACGTTCCGACCGATGGCTTCTCACATAGGTCAGGGAAGAAGACGTACTCATCGGTCATGCCCGCAGTAACACCAACTATCCTGTCCTTTGCACCTAATGCACGAATCGCTTCTGCTGTATCTGTATTCAGCACGACTATTTTCTCCAGTGGCATGGATACGGTTACATCTTCTCCGTTTGCGTCAATAACTGTAAGTTCACTTTCCCGTCCAAGAATAATCAGCCCGATTTGCGTCATGTCGCCTACGTCTATTTCGCCGTCATAGTTTGCATCAGCCAAATCTGTTTCTTCTTCTAACCCGCATATTATTCTCGCTGCGTAAGTGAAGTCACACATGTCAATGGTATCGTCTTCGTTCGCATTGCCATAAATCTCTAAAGTGCCTGCATCACTAGCAAGTGCCGGAGACACCAGCAGCATTGTACAAAGTGCTAATCCTATCAATACAAACCTTTTCTTTGAAAGAAAAGCTTTACCAAAAGAACTTTTTTCTGTTTTCATTTTTTCTTTTTTTCACATCCTAAACCCTTTTCTTTTTTCTATCCATCTTCTGCTCTTTTCCTCTCATCCCATTATCTCATTGTTCAGGTCGGTTCAGCTCGCCGCAGGATATGCAATATCTATGTCAATATCAACGCCCTGGAATTCTGCCAGGTACTCTTGATATAACGCTTCCGGATCGAGGTCTGCAAATTGCTCGGGATAGAACCATTTTGCCATGTATGCCACACCCACAAAGCCCGCGGGTCTGGTTGTAATTTCATATGCAATTGCGTAGACTTCGTCATCCTTCACTGCGCTGAGGTTAGCTAATACGGACCGCCCCATGAGTTCTTCTCTCTTGGCTTTCAGGTCGTCACGTGAACACCATTTGATCATGATGTCGGGATTCTCTAGAAGCAGCCATTCCGCATATATTTCCGGATATGACCCCTTTAAATCCTTCGCTATGTTGATTCCGCCTGCCATAGTGCATAACTGATGAAGTACAGAACCTTCGGAAGCTGCTTTGTACTCATTAGTATACTCCAAATATACTCGTTGCTTATCTTCCTCTGAGAGACCCTCTATTTTATCTTTGATTGTATCAAGATGTCCTTGATAGAACTCAATAAACTCGCCTGCTTCCTCTTTCTTATTAAGCATGTATCCTAACTTGTTCATTTCTTTTGCCAATACCTCAGGATCGCTGAACTCCATACGAATGACTATGATGTCAGTGCCCACCAGTTTATCCTCAAGCTCCGCTGGCGATGGCCATTTTTTACTTGTCAGAACGACATCAGGATTATGTGCGATTAGCGCTTCAATATCCGGACTCCACATACCTCCAACAGAGGGTAATTTACTTAGATCGGGAAAGAAAATTTCATCTTTCGTTATAGCGGAGGAAACGCCAACAACATTTTCCTTTGCGTCCACTATTCGTAGCGCTTCAGCATAGGTTGTAGAAAAAGTGGTTATCCTACCTACGGGTTTTTTCACTGTCACTATTCTATCAGCAGAGTCTATAAGTGCAAGCTCACTTTCCCGTCCAAGAAGAATCAGCCCTATCTGCGTCATGTCGCCTACGTCTATTTCGCCGTCATAGTTCGCATCAGCCAAATCCTTTTCTTCTTCTAACCCGCATATTATCCTCGCCGTGTAAGT
>CAZOEM010000358.1:0-3693 GCA_964578735.1 uncultured Halobacteria archaeon
AAAGCAACATTGGGACCGCCCTCTTGAACCTCAACCGCCAATTAAGCCTGCAAACTTCATGACTGAGCCAATCTTCAGCAATTCGACCTATATTCTCCACTTGTCTGACTTACATTTCAGCACTCATCACCATGAGTTCTCACTCAAACCTGATGAGATTCGGAAGAGTTTTGGTACCCTTCTTTGCAATGACCTTCATCAATATAAAGATGTCCCACCCGCTGCTGTAATTATTAGCGGGGACCTCACTTGGCAGGGGCAGCCGGAAGAGTTTGATTTGGCATACGATTTTATAAGAATGCTTCAAAGCACTTTTGATTTGGACTCATATCATTTCGTGATCATACCGGGGAACCATGATATCCAATGGGGAGAGCAGGATGAACATGAATACGATCGGACAAAGCCCGTAGCGAGACCAAAAGCAGAAGCAGAGCAAAACTATAAAACATTTTTCAAGAAATGCTTTGGATTACCCCCAACAGATTTTCTTTCACTGGGACGGAGATATGTTTTAGGGAATTATATATCCGTGGATATTGTCGGTTTGAACTCTTCCAGGCTGGAACAGCGACCTTTTGCAGGTTATGGCCATATATCAACAGAGCAAGTTCAGGAAGCAGCCAAGGATAGGGGGTGGCAAGATATGCAACATCCCACCAAGTACCGTATGCTTGTGCTTCACCATCATGTTATTCCTGTAGCATCTGTCGAAAAGATTTCAAACTATGACGAAAATTATAGTCTTACTCTGGACGCTGGACAGCTAATCTACGAAGCACTTAAGTTGAAAATTGATTTGGTTGCACATGGGCACATGCATCAGCCGTTTGTGTCGAGTATCTCAAGAGCAGCCAAAAACTCGAATTTTTTGCCGTCCCAAACCTTAACAGTTCATGGTGCTGGGAGTGCAGGTGCGAAGCGGGAAGATTTAGGTGCTATTGGGAAGAACAGTTATAGCATATACGAATTTGATGAGGAAGGTATAACGATAATGATGCGAGCGCGTAGTGAGTATAAGGAGGGATTTGAGGAAGATTGGCAGTGTCGCCTTAGCCGCAACTTGAATGGGGGGTTAAAGTTAGAGGAGAAGTGAGGTGATTAGCTGTGATTAAATTGGTTATTGTAGATATTGATAACACAATATACAATTGGGTTGATTTTTATGTACCATGTTTTAATGTAATGGTTAAGGAACTGGTACAACTAACAGGTATCGATGAACAGGCCTTGAGAAAATCATTTAAGCGTGTGCATCAAAAACACAAGACGGCGGAATATGCATTTTCCATTGAGGAATTGGACGTGTTTTCAGAAAGCAACGCTGGCTTGACAATTCCAGAAATATTACAAAAGTACAACCCTGCGATAAAGGCTTTTCGCAGCATGCGAAAAAAAACACTGCACCTTTACGACAACGTGATAGAAACACTTGAAAAACTACGCTCTAAAGGTAAGAAGATGGTAGCGCATACTGATGCTATGATGTTCTATGCTGTGTATCGAGTCAAAGAACTCGGTGTTGAAAGATTCTTTGATGGGATCGTAGCACCACGGGATCATGGCTTACCTAAGGGGGTACGCCCTGGAGATGTGCGTTTCCACAGTGATGAGAAATATGAAACGATTATCCCCTTTAAGAAGGAGCTTGAGCCAGAGATTGTGAAACCAAATCCAGAATGCCTCAACGAAATTCTGCATAACTTTAACGTAAAGGGAAATGAGGCTGTGTACGTAGGGGATAGTCTACACAAGGATGTTTATATGGCTCAAAGATGTGGTGTGCACGATGTATATGCCGAATATGGGCGACAATATGATGCAAATTATTACCGTCAACTGGTTGAGATTACCTACTGGACAGATGAGGAGGTTGCACGTGAGCTGGAACTAAAGGCGTTGAGTATATCTCCAAGTTTTAAAATCCAACGTTTTAGTGATTTAATAGGTGTTATACAAAATATTGAAAGTCGCACGACACCTTAGAAAGCGGCGATGCACATTAAGGAAATATATGTATATGATTGAATATGTGGTATTCTATTTTATGATCGGATATCAGAAGGTGAGGTTTGGCAACGTTGCTAACAGTGAGTTTGTGGTTTGAGCTTACGCACTCACCTAAATCGGATTCTGCGATTTTGGATACATGCAGAGATAAGATGTATGCAATGAGATAGAGGACTGCAAAAATAAGAATCCCGACTACAATACGAAAAATCTTTAAATGCGATTGCCGGAAACATTGACTTATGCCATACGAGAAATTCCGGAATGAGGTAGAGAGGATACTGGAAGAGAAAGCTGAACCGGTTACATGGAACGAGATAAAAGACCGCTCAACCAAGCTAAAACAGAAAGCGCCGTATCATGTATATGTGCAGAAATTACAGGGTGACATCGGTCTGGTGCGATTCAAACGAGGGCAGAGAACAGTTTGGGCATTACGGAAATGGTTTGAGGCAGGTAAGTTCCGGGAGCTCTTACCCAGGAAGGTTCGGCTTACTATTCTCTATTCCAAGAAGGAGCATGCAATTGCAGCAAATGAATACTGGGAACTGAAGCGGATATATCCGTTGAAAAACTGGCTGAACCGATGGGATGTGATAGAAGCGGACGTGGATGACTTCTTCCCCGAAGAGGAGAAAAGACCCGAGAGCATAAGGTTAAAAGTGGATGGGATGGAGTATTTACGAAGGATAGAGGATGTCGAAGAGCGGATAAAAATCGCGGACAAGATAGCAGAAAGTGGCGAATTCTTGCATACCGATGCCTGGAAAGGGAAGACGCTGGGAATGACAAAGCCGAGATTCCGATGCTTTTACTTCTACAACGGCAAATGCCAGTTCTTTTGTGATCAGAGCGTTTGCGTTGGTCATGATATGGACGTGGAAGATGGCAGCCAGGAAATAGAGGGCGATAAGACGTATTTCATCCTGGAAGCGGTAGAACGCGAAGGTGGCGAGTATATATGGAAGAAGAGGTATGTGGATTGGTGTGTGAAGTCAGTGATTTCTATCACAGACCCGAAACAGCGGAGGTTGTTTTAGGGCGAGTCACGTGATATTTGCTAAAGCTTACAAAAACACCTACCATTATATTGAACAATTAGTTAGATGATAAATGCATGTATTAAATATATATATAGCTAAAAAAGGGGGGTAAGCGGGAGGGTGGATAAATAGATGAAAAAAGAGGAAATAGGACTTATCTATGAAATAACTGGATGGATGGATAGATGGATAGATGGATGAGTGCGCCGAGGATGAAGCGCATTACAAATGCTTACCTGCCAAGAATGGAAAAAGTTAAGTTAGGTTAGGTTAGGAGGTGAAAAGGAAAAAAATGGTGCTCCCCCTTTATAGTTGGGGTATTTATTTCATTGTCAAGTAGGGCTCATAGTCCACCTACTATTGGAGTATTGGCTCCGAGGTTACTATGAGCCCCCTCACAGAACCCTACATGAAGTTTTCCCTCCATCCATCCGGCTCTTCAAGAGTACATCCTCTTACGTTCGTTTTGATAGGGCATAGAAATGATATAACAATGACCACCATAGCTCTAATTTCATGCGATTTCGAACGCCCTTTAGCCACAGATTCATATTCTCGTCTAAGTTCTCTTCATACTTTCTCCTTGTTAGGGAACTCACAAATAATAATTTACCAGAACTGTATCATTTTTCAAGAATTT
>CAZOEM010000359.1:0-3693 GCA_964578735.1 uncultured Halobacteria archaeon
CGTCTATCTTCGGCTCCACCACGTACTCTATCTCTTCCACGCCAAGCATCCGCCTCACCCGCTCATCGAAATCTCTTACCGCACCCTCAGTATTAACACTATTCAAACTCAGCATCGGTATGCTATGCTCGTACGTCCCGAATTCCGCCACCGGCTTCGCCCCTATCCGTTGTGTTGGCGAATCCGGTGTTATCAACTCGGGATACTTCCGCTCAAACGCCTCTAACTCCTCAAATAGCCGGTTATATTCGGCATCTGAAATCTCCGGCTCATCCAGGACATAATATCTGTAATTGTGATAGTGGATTTTTTCCCGTAACTGCGCTATGTAGCCAGTTACTGTTTCTTTTCCCCTTTCACTACCCATATTTATATATTAAGCCAATATTATGTTTAATACAATGAGGTAAAAGAAACATGGCAGAAGAAGCGGAAAAAGAAGAGACCTTAATACCCAGTCCTGATTATTTAGCCAGTGGTGTTCATATAGGAACGCAGCAAAAAACAGGAGATATGAAGAGATTTATTTACCAGGCAAGACCAGACGGCTTGTATCTATTAGATATAGAAACTTTAGATGATCGACTGAGGTCCGCAGCACGGTTTTTGTCAAATTATGACCCCCCTACCATATTAGTTGTATCGTCAAGAGAATATGGGCATCATCCTGTAAGCATGTTCGCAGAGGTTACAGGGGCTGCGGCGATAGTCGGAAGGTTCATACCAGGAACTTTAACGAATCCCGGATGCGAATACTTCACTGAGCCTGCCATACTGGTCGTCACCGATCCAATGACTGACGAGCAGGCATTAAGGGAAGGCGTGGCTGCAGGTCTACCTATCGTGGCGCTATGCGATACAAACAATTCCACTTCTGAGCTAGATTTTATCATCCCCACGAATAACAAAGGTAGGAAAGCGCTTGCCACTGTTTATTGGCTGCTTGCAAGAGAAATGCTACGCGAGAGGCTCCGTAGCGTAGGTAAAGAAGAAGGATTCATATTCAATTACTCGGTAGATGATTTTGAGGCTGATATGTAGTAGGAGCGAGAGCGGAGAAGTGAGAAGAGCGGTAGTGGCGGGAGCATTTTATGCGGGAGAAAGAACAGGTTTGGAAAGGCAGTTAAATGATTGCTTCGCCGGTATAACGAGAGAAGAAGATGAGCGTGTTATCGGGGCGGTAGTTCCTCACGCGGGGTATATGCATTCTGGCAGTGTAGCTGCGAGTGCCTACGCCAAACTTCCCAGCGCGGACATCTTTGTCATCCTCGGCCCTAATCATCAGGGCATAGGTTCGCTCGTTGCTGTTTCCACGGACACCTGGGAAACGCCTTTAGGTGAGGTAGATATAGACGAAGCATTTGTAGCTGCACTACCAAAACGGATTATTGACCGCGATGAAAATGCGCATAGATACGAGCACGCCATAGAAGTTCAACTCCCCTTTCTTCAATTCCTCTTCCGAGAAAAATTCACTTTCGTTCCTATTTGCATGAGTTTAAGCGATGAAGAGACTGCGAAAGAGGTAGGAAATGACTTAGCGGACACTATTGCAAAAACCGATAAGAAAGTGGTTATGCTCGCATCTTCTGATTTTACCCATTATGAACCCGAGGAGATAGCAAGGGATAAGGACGAATACGTAATCGAGGCGATAAAAGAGTTCGATGTATCTAAGTTCTACAATAGAGTGTATGCACGAAATGTGACAGCATGCGGTATTGGACCGATAGCAGCAGTGATGCACGCGGCAAAAAGACTCGGTGCAAGGGAAGGGGAATTGGTCTCATACGCAACAAGCGGTGACAGCACTGGCGATCGGTCCAGCGTTGTCGGATACGCAGCCATCACATTTTCTTAATTCCTGGTTATTTATTTATGTCATGCGCGGGAAAAAGACGAAGTACTGTTGTAGAGTGTTTTTTGAAGAGCTATCGGAGAGCGACCAGGTTATAAAGGAAAAAGGGATGACAACCATTATTACCCCTACCTGTGCGAGATGCAATAGACTCTTTGGCGTTGGAGAAGTGGAAGAAGTAGAGAAAAGGGGGAATATATCAAGGATAAAAATAAATGATTTAACCAACGCACTTAATATCTACACAAATAAACAATATATGACCACCAATATAGCAGAGAAAAGAGACTTCATAGCTTTTAGCGGTATCTTGCATGCACGTGAAGGTCCGGGGAAGTTTGGCGTACTGGCTGAAGAGATGGCGGTGGTAGAGGAAAACACGAGAAATAATTGGGTACTAACCACTGCAAAGAGGACAGTGGAGCGGATAGAAAAGCTCCTAAAACGCTCTTTTGAATGGCAAAGCCCGTCCATTGCTGAAGACACGACCAAAAAGGACGCTTTTATGAAAGCGCAGCAGCACTATGAGATTTATGATGACCAGCTGGATGAACTGGCGAAGATGGCAATAACGGCGGTAAAGGTCGTGTGGCAGAATCACCGTAAAACGACAGGAGAGATGATAGTAGAGATATTAAAAAATACTAAGTGTATGGAGCAGGATAAATTAATAAAAGAACTTATGAATAGAGGATTAGAGGAGGCGTGGGTAGAGGAAGTAATTAACGAGCTTATTGAGGGCGGGCGCTGCTATACACCAGAAGCAGGAGTTTTGGAGGTTGTAGAAGGATGACTGTAGAATTGAGAGGAAAAGGGAAATGGATGCAGTTACCGCGAGAGGTTCTGATTGGTCATGACGTGCTACAAGAGATAGGTACAGTCTGTAAGCAGTTAGATATGGGTAAAAAAACCATTATTGTTACAGGCAGGAAGACAAGAAAGATAGCGGGAGAGAGAGTGCTTGAGATTTTATCTGATTCCGGATACGAAATCGAGCTGGTAGAAGTGAGTGCCATAAATATGGACAACATAGAAAGCGTGAAAAAAAGGGCTCTGGAAGATAATGCGGAGTTTATGCTCGGCGCGGGTGGCGGGAGTATAATAGATACAGGCAAAATAGCTGCATTTGAGCTCCACATACCCTTTATCGCTGTTCCTACTATCGCTTCTCACGATGGAATAGCATCGCCAAGGGCATCTATAAAGGACAAGGATAGGGGTAGTCCTGTTTCCATGCAGACGCATGCACCACTGGCGATTGTCGCCGATACAGGTATATTATCTTCGGCCCCCTACAGGTTTACTGCTGCTGGCTGTGGCGATATTCTTGCTAACTACACTGCTGTCCGGGATTGGCAACTTGCAGACCGGATAAAGAACGCGGAATTCAGCAGTTACGCCGCGGCCCTCTCTGAGATGACCGCAAATAGGATTATGGAGAACGTAAATGAGATAAGGAAAAAAGATGAAAAGTCAACAGGGACGGTGGTAAAGGCATTGGTTTCCAGTGGTGTTGCAATAAGCATCGCCGGATCATCAGCTCCTGCTTCCGGATCAGAGCACAAATTCAGTCATGCTCTAGATATGATAGCGGAAAAACCAGCTTTACATGGCGAACAATGCGGTGTTGGTACCCTAATGATGACCTATCTGTATGGCGATAACTGGCAGCGAATCCAAGAAGTGCTGCGTTTGATAGGCGCTCCAACGACCGCAAAGGAATTAGGCGTTAAAGAGGAAGAGATAGTGGAAGCGCTGACACACGCTCATGAAATAAATCCCGGCAGGTATACGATATTAGGCGATTTGGGACTCACGTATGAAGCGGCAGAAAG
>CAZOEM010000360.1:0-3684 GCA_964578735.1 uncultured Halobacteria archaeon
GGCGTAGACGCAGAACTTGCTACTGCTTTGATCCAGACTTTCAGTAATGATAGATCCGGGCATGTGCGGGGGACGGCAGCAAAATCACTTCCAGAATTGGTTGTTGAAAATCACGAAGTTGCTACCGGTTTAATCCGGACTTTCAGTAAAGATGAAGACTGGCGGGTGCGGGGGACGGCAGCAAAATCACTGCTGGAGTTTGCTGATTTATATCCAAATAAGGCATACGCGTTAATAGAAAAATTGAAAGACTCAAGAGACCTGAATATCCAAAAAGCAATCAAAGAAATAATTGAGAAAGGTTTAAATAGAAGTTAGAAAAAGGAGGAAAGATATTTTTTTTCACATAGGTGGTGAAAGGGATGGGTAAGCAAACGGCTGAGATAAAAGGAAGTAAGAAAGTCAAGACCAAACAAATTTCAAATGGTGAGGTCAATCAAAATTTGAAGGTTGTTGAGAGTGAAGATGTTGAAAGTGAGCAGATAATAGGAAGAGGAGAAAAACAAAGTAAAACAACCTATTCACCAGAAATTTTAGAAACTATCCACAATGAAAACCTCAAGAAATCAGCAGAGAACGTGCAGATGTATTGCCAAAGGTTGCTTGATGCTTTTTATGCCTCAGACGACATCTATTTCCGCCTCTTCACCAATCACGCATCGCTTCACAGTCAAACAATCTTGAAAATACTGAAAGAACTTCTCTTTGATCTGAAATTGAAAAACGACTACGAATATTATCTACTTTACACAACAGCCTACGCACATGACCTCGGTATGCTGCCTCAAAAGACAAATGGCGAATATGAGGATTACACCAAACAGGAGGTTGTGGAAGAAGCAAGAAAAGAGCATTCTATGAGGTCTGCGGAGCACATCAAGAAAAACTGGCGAGAAATGGGCATACTTGAAAGAACGCACAGCGTACATCTGGCAGAGATTTGTAAGGCACACAGCAGCAAAGTGGATATAAATAGTATCCCAGAAAGAGCTGAATGTGTCATAGATGGCGAAAAAGTAGAAATCCTGTGGAAATTTTTAGCTGCTTTGATTCGATTGGCAGATACGTTGGATGCAGATCACAACCGTATTCCACCCGAGTTCATAATAAAAGATGTGAAGTTATCAGAAAAAACGGTGAGGGAATATCTAAAGCATGAATGCGTGCAGAAAATAACGGTTAGCCATAAAGATAGGAAAATATATGTTGACCTATTATTGCCAGATGATGGAGCAATGCGTGAAATTAAGGAGGATTTGAAGAAACATCTGGTTGAAGAATTTGAGTCTGTGAGGGCGATTCATGCGTGTTCGGATAAGAGGTTGACATCCCAACTATTGACACATTTTATATAGTATGAAAGCGATTATTTTACCTAGTGAGCAAATATATGGTTCCAGATAATAAAAATAATGTGGATCCTACAGTACAGGCCATTGTTGAGATGTTTCCAGAGGATTTTTTGAGAAACACCGCAAGAGAAACAGGGGTTGTTGAACGGGAGCGTAAAATTGACGTAGTCATCCTTTTTTGGGTAACAACGCTCGGATTTGGGGTACGTTTTTTGAGTACTATCAGGGGGCTAAAACGAAAATACGAGGAAAAAGCGAAAACCACGTTGAGCATAAGTAGTTTCTACGATCGATTCACACCTGAGATGGTGGATTTTCTCAGAGAGTGTGTGCTTCATGCTATTGAGTTTCAAGCACAGCAAACCGGTCGTATTTTGGATGCCAAATTGAAGCGTTTTAAGGATTTAGTTATCCAAGATAGCACGATTATCCGGTTGCATGAATCTCTTGCGAAGATATGGCCTGCTGCAAGAACGAAGAAAATCGCTGCTGGCGTTAAAGTCTCATGTATCATTAGTGCGGTTGCCGATAGTCCTAAATCCGTAAGGATATATCCGGAAAGGACTTCAGAGGCAAAAATACTCCGATTGGGACCCTGGCTCAGGGACCGTATCCTGCTCATCGACTTGGGACACTTCAAATACCGGTCCTTCGACAGAATTGACCGTTATGGCGGCTTTTTCGTTAGCAGGTTGAAAGGAAACGCAAATCCGTTGATTGTTGGGGTCAATCAGAAATGGCGAGGTAACTCTGTAGATGTCGTAGGAAAGAAACTAAGAGATATACTTCCTTACTTGATGCGAGAGATACTTGATGTTGAAGTTGAAGTAGAATTCAAAAGGAGAAAATATAAGGGAAAAGAAAGCACAGTGAAGAGACGATTCAGAGTTGTATGTGCTTTTAATCCAGAATCTGGTGGGTATCACGCATATTTGACTAATATTCGCGTTGAAATCTTATCTGCCGCGGACATCGCACTCCTGTACAGGGCGAGATGGGAAATAGAACTGGTATTCAAGGAATTGAAAAGCAACTATCGTATGGATCAGATACCAAGTGCAAACCCAAACATTGTAAAATGCTTAATTTGGGTCGCTATTCTGACGTTAATGTGCTCTCGTAGAATCCTCCATCAGATTCGTAATGCCAATCCCGAAAACGCGAACCGATACACGCATTTACGCTAGGCAAAGGTGTTTACGCAACAAGCAGACCGATTATTAACGGAAGTTGTTGAATGTATGGGGCTGAAATTGGATATGCTCACCATATACCCATAGGTTCATATGTAACTCAGAAAAGATCGGAAAGAGCTGCTTTTGATCCTTTTTGGTAGAAAGGTTTAAATATTATGATGTTATGATGAGCTAAGGGTGAACCTATGGCATATACGACATTTATCTTGGTCAAGGGTGCGATCCTAATGTTAAAAGGGAGAGGTTGATGGAGCGATGGGTTACTTAACCGAACACGCATGGAGGGCGATTATAAAGGGTTATGGGATAGGGATAGAAAAGATAGAATTTTTGGAGACTGTTAGTTCCAGAGTTTAATCTTGGTTTCGGCGATAAAACCGTAAAAACCTGGAAGAAAATAAAAATGGACGAAGAAACGGAAAGACGTGATCAACTAATCTACGAACTCATTGCTGACCGATTTCGTTTAGAATGGCAGCGAACAAACGACCTCGATGGAAAAGCAAGCGGTATTATTGGGTTCGTTGGAATAATAGTAAGCCTAGCAGCGGGATTAGGTGGCTTTCTCTTAAAAGAAATACCAAAAACTTGCGATTTTTATATTCATCTTTGTGCACTCTTTCTCTTAGGCATTATCTTCTTAATGTGTTCGATTCTTTGTGGTTTGAAGGCGTATTATCTGAAAGCATGGAAAGTAGTTCCAGATCCTGAATACTTGATTGAAGAATATGCAAAAAAGGATAGAAGCAGGATAGATATACTAAGAATAGTGTCAGCAGAAATTTCTGATGCAGTTACAAAAAATAAACGTATCCTCTTCAAATTGATTGGTAAATGGTTACTTTCCACATAGAAGTAGGACACTTTTATCTGTGAAGAATGTATCTGAAATGTCGAAAGAAGTATTAATTCGTAAACATAAGAAAGCAAAATAACTGCACGAGAAAGGTTGGAGTAACCGTAATATAGCTCGCTACCTGGTTGAGTTTGAAATAAGTGTATGACCGTAAAACAGGTCTATAAACTCAACACCTACTGCTATGTTGTTCATAAAGGGCTGAGGGAGCTCCCAGATGTAGCATAGAGAGGCATGATAAGTCCGGTAGCCGCATTGATGTTTTCTGGAGCGAAGAGGA
>CAZOEM010000361.1:0-3684 GCA_964578735.1 uncultured Halobacteria archaeon
TCGTTGGCGAGTTTACAATGAATAAAGTTATTGTGGTGGAGAATGGGGAAGGGCCATAGGGGGGGCTAAGGGCTAAAGGCGAAGGGCTAAAGGCGAAGGGCTAAGGGCACAAGGCGAAGGGCTAAGGGCTAAAGGCATAGGGAAAAGGGCGGCAGGATTATAGGTAAAGGGGGATTTAAAGAGCTTATAGTTTGGCAGAAGGGAAAAGACCTTGCAGTTTACATTTATCGAATAACAAATACGGGCGATTTTGCAAAGGATTATGGTTTAAATGATCAAAAAGCTGTCCCGCAATTACCCAATATCCAATAGAAATTATACAATAGTACAAACATCTAAAAAACGCTTTCTTTCTAACTCAATGCACATCTATAGCCAGAGTTTTCTCAAATTACAAAAATGGCACTTAGAAGACTACCTATCTTAGTTCCAACTGGAATTAAACCGAAAGATTTTTATTATGACATGTACAACTATTCTTTAGTTATAAAAAATACAAGAAGCGTAAAGAAACAGTTGAATGGCCCTTAGGTAGTAGTGTGGCTGCTTTATCTAATATTAAGGGTTTGGTAGCTAATTTTGCATTTATGCTATCAAGTATTTAGGTTTTTATTCGTATTAACTCACGAAGTGTCATGAATTTTCGATTTATGTTGATTTACAGTCATTGTCTTTATGTACAATAAAGTTCTATAATTGATTTGAGGGACAGCCTCTTAACGGCAGAAACATATACTCACATAGTAATAATGATACCTGCAAAGAGGTGAAAAATGATGAATAGAGAGAAAATCTTTAAAAAGATAGCTCGGCTACTTAAAAATCAAGGGGCAAGAAAGATAGCTGTCAGAAGTCTTGGGAATAAAAGTGGATTTGTTGACGGAAAAATCTATTAGTCCATATTTGATTGATACGATAAGGGCAGAGATGGAGGTAATTTACGGATGAAAAAAGGCGATTCTTTGTATTTGCGGCACATGATAGATGCCATAACCAAGATAGAAGAGAGATCATGGATAGACATCCCGAAAAACAGAGCATCTCTGGCTTCGTGCCTTCGGCGCTCCGCCTAAATTCCCCTTCGGGAAACTTCAGATACGATCATGCATCGCCAGTAGGCTCACTTGATCTTCTTCATTATCGTGGCGCTACGGCTCACCGCCTTAAGACTATCAATCCATGTATCCTTGTCAGGCATCTCATACCCGAAGGTAGGCTTAATTTTATCAACCTTATCGGCAACACATCTTAAATAATCGTTAATTGAACGACCGTTATACCGCCATACAGCATCAATAACTTTGAAATCATCGCAAGATATTTTTATATTGTCTATTCCTATTTTTTCTATTTTGCTATTATATTTTTCGCATTTCTCATTCTTACTATAAAAAATTACGCCCGCCCCCATCTTTTCTCTGTATAATCCTTCAACATTATCCCATTCTGCATTTTCACCTCTATTGTAGCAACAATTACTATCCTTATACTTATCCTTCAGTGCACCTAAGCCGTCCTTTATATTCGCCTCTATTCCCTGGGTCGTGTTGGTATAATAGTGTTTGCATACTTCACAGCAACATATACCGCCACTGCAAGTACATCCGTGCCCTTCCTTCCCACGGCAATAATCAACAGCGCTATTGTTGTACCATCTTATTCCACTACCCGCGCCCACATAATGATCTGGCGTATCAATCTGCATAATCCCGCGACCCCAGGGTGTAAGCGCTACAATTTCATTATCAAAACCTTCCCCTCCTGACTCCTGTATTGCCATAGCCAATATGAGCCCAAGTGGGAAATTATCGGGAAGAAACTCAATGCGATGTTCCGTAACCGCATGAAGAATCACGGGAATCCTGTCAGGTTCCGTATTCAATTTCTTTACCCAATTTTTCAACTCGTCCTGATCGCCAATCTCCAAATATTTAGTTTCATCTGAAATTTTTTGATACGCGACCCATCCTTTAATACCGTCCGTTACATCTTCCACCTCCCACCAGAGACATCCGTCTTGAATTTCTTCGTTTTGAGCTGTGTTTGTCACGCTGAGTACCCATCCGTTAGGAACATGCTTAACAGGAAGATACAATTTGTTTAGTTCCGCTCTTGTAGCTGCGTCTAACTCGCCAGCTTGCGTTAGTCCTTCATGCAATGTTTGGAATTTAATTACTGCTGCTTCTGTTAGCTGACCAAAGTACTTGGTTTCATGGCAAGGCGAGCTAGGTCCTTCAATTGCCACCGGAGTTGCGGGGTTGGCATTTAGAACAATCTGGAGATACTTTACATCATTGTCCCTATCGCCTAGCTTGAGATTTCTACTGAAAGTGAAGTCCACAGAGTCGCTACATATGTATGCTCCGGCGGGATTGCTTACCGCTATCCAAAATTCATTATCTATATAAGGCCCCTCAGGTAAAGATAAAACCTCTATTTTTTCTATTCCATCTTCATCAGTCAACCCATCCCCTAAATCAACACAGGTATTCCAGTTGTATCCATCCAACAATTTCTTCTCTTCGGAAGTAGGGTTCTCTATATAGTAAGCAATAAAAAAGTGATAATTGCCTGGTTGAGTTAGTGTTAAAGTGCCTGTATATCTATATGTATATCTATACTGGCCATTTGGCGGAAGTGTAGTAGATTGAGGGGTAAAATCTGGAAATTGCCCATTTGGCAACTTACCACCATTAAATCTCCCACCTACCAGTAATTTGTCTAAGGTAATTGGAGCACCTCCAACATTCTTAACGGTAAATTCCGCTCTAATAGTATCTCCAACATAATATTTGTCTTTTTCTGGAGTTATTTTCAAGGGATAAGTAAGGACCGGTTTGGCTACTTGAGGAGCAGATATAACAGGAGGCGGATGTTCATGTGCATCTCCACACCAGTAGTCAGGCATGCTGACCCATGCATAAACTGTACCACATTGACAATACCAGCTTTTAGATGTGGTATAGCCACCCTTACGTAATTCGAATTTATGTGTACCGGCACTAACATAAAACACGCAGTACCCATCTGGATTTCCGCTCGCACCCTCCGTGAGTATATACACACCATCTACGTATACATCGTATCCAACACAAGTATTGTCATCTACTTGTACATATACCTGACAGTTACCGTTACCACACCAACCATAGGGCATGCTGACCCAGCTATAAGTAGAACCCGATTGGAAACACTTAGTAATGGATGCGGAGCGGCCGTTCTTGGTTATCTCTATGGTATGAGTCCCAGCACACACGTAAAAAGCACAGAAACCATCTGGATTTCCGCTCCCGCCTTCTGTGAGTTTATATGCACCATCTACATATACACAGTACCCATTACAGCATGGGTCGTCTATTTGAATATAAGCATCGCAGCCCAGTGCGCTTACTGTTTCATCGGTACCGTTTGAAACATCTCTATCAGTAACCGCAAGGACTGAAGCGGGCATCACTAAAATCGCAATCATCACCAAACCGCTCAATACCAGCCGCAGTATCATCATCTTCTTCATCGCTTTCTACTATACTACCCCCGCCATTTAAAATTTTAGTTTATATGATAGATAAAAAGGTATATTTCATTGTATATGGGAACTTCCTGTAAATAATTTACCAATTTTGATAATTATCATAGACACAGATTTCACAGATTTACACAGATGCTACTCTAAAGTCCCGAAAA
>CAZOEM010000362.1:0-3682 GCA_964578735.1 uncultured Halobacteria archaeon
ACTCAAAAAATTGCTCGTCAATGAGCTTTGTTTGAAGTGAGCTAAACAAATACGATTTTTTAAATACCGATCAATTTGAAGGCGATGTACTTGAATTTCGTATATATGTTAGTAAAACGGGGGTCCCAATTCCGGATAATTATGTCTTAGAGCTGAGGACGAATATGGATAAGCCAAGAGATTGGAAGTTCGGCGATGATATTTATCATTCTGCCAGCGTGATTGTTTGGCAGGGTAAGTATGAGCATGCTTATCCTTTTCCATCACCCATTATACTAACAGGTGTGGTTCCCGAGCCGATAAGGCAAGTAAAAGAACTAGGTTTCGAAAGATACAACATTGAGGGAATAGGAAAAGATGAAGGATATGTTGAACTAACCGTTGGAACGTCACGAGATGGTGCGACATTGGAGACAATACAGCAAAAATTGAGCCCGTCAATGAAGTTCTTTTCAACGGATGAAGGAATAAAGGCTGCAAAAAGGGAGATAGAGAAAAATTTGGAAGAGGCAAGGGGTAAGATTGGTAGAACAGATTTGGAGGAGGATATATGGGGGTTATATGAAAAAGGACATCCAGGTTGGGCATCTAAGTTATCGGCGCATTATAAGGAGCTAATAATGGAAAGATTTGAGAATTATTTTGCAGAAGAAGAACTACAAATAGGTGATATTGCTAAAACTACGGTTTATCTCTATGTAAGAAATATAACAGATTGGAACAATCCTCTTGGCCCCGACAATCGAATCTTTACCATGCACCCTCCCGATGAGAGAACAAATCCTCCGTATGATGTTGGAAAAATTGTTGATGGACCTAAAACAGATAATCAATCTGGCTATACCTGGTGGAAGATTGAATGGGATAATGGTGAGGTAGGGTGGTCTGTTGAAGGACCTTTTGATAAGCCAGCAGAAAAGTGGCTTAAAAAAACTGATAAACCCTTTATTAAAATTCACGATTTAGAAGACCCGTTCAATTACCAAGGCGAATATGAATTAAATCAGACCGAATTGAGAGCGGAAGAAAAGAAAGAAGAAGTTCTTCAAAACGTTACAAAGTATGCGAAGAGGTATAAAATAAGCCCTGCACTGATAATGGCTATTATTAGGCAAGAAAGCGATTTTAATGCAAATGTGAAGGGCGATTATTGGAATGGTGAATATCATTCGTTCGGCTACATGCAAGTAAGCTATGGTGCGGCTAATGACGCATACAATGAATATACGGGGGATGAATATAAGGGAACTGAGGAGGGATGGAAAAATGACGGCTTAGACCTGGAGACAAATATTAAATATGGAGTTAGATTCCTCAGGATTCAACATGACCGAATAAAAGACGGGTGCTCCGGTTATGACGATGTATATGGCGATATTCTAAAAAGCACTATTTCCGCATACAATGCCGGGCATCCAACTCTTACCAATAGAATGTGTTATGTCCTTGGAGGGAAGTGTAATGGACAGTATGCAGGAGTAATAGAAGGCAAATCTGTCAAAGGTGAGCATAGAGGCTATAAGTTCTTCTTGTCGAATAGAATCCCATCAGCTAAGCCTGTTATCTCTACTCCCTTAGAAATAACTGCAAGGGACATATATTATGTGGGCGATACATTAACTGCTAAATTTACCATTACTAATAGAGCCGCGAAATCTGTTACTTTTGATGTATTAGTTGTCGGTGGGCGTGACCCTACCGGCGAAGTTGTTGATTTTGATAAAACCTATGCTGTCACTCTTAATTCAGGCGATAGTTATGATTATGAAAGGTATCTTACTTTACCTGACAAACCAGGAATCTATCATTTCTTCTGTGCGTATCATACAGAGGAGCACATGCCAGGTGAGGATGAGTATAACTGGAATACAAATATTGATGTAGAAATTGACGGGAAAATTGTAGAAGACTTCAGTGAAGCTAAGAAATATAGAGAACTGGATATCATCGTCTTTGAAGAAACATATATTAGCCCTGCTCCGCCACCAGTTCTATGGGAAGAGATAGATGGGCCTTGGGATAGTTGGCCTACATCACTCGGAAATTGGAATGAAGCCCCACAGATCGATGTTAATCCAAACAACCCTAACGAAATATATTTAGAAGCGATACATCGTACTAACAATTGGTGGGAGGATCAAGGTGGAAAACTATATAAATCAACAGACGGTGGAGATAGTTGGAATCCAATAAATCAGGGATTACCTAGCTCAACCTTATCAGAATATTACTGGCCAATTCGTGCAATTGCTATTGCTCCATCTAATCCTGATATAATCTATGTGGGCACCTCGGACCTCAATCCATATTCCTCCCTTCTTCCCTCGGCAAAAGGAATTTATAAATCCACGAATGGTGGTTCGGAATGGACATCAGTGGGTGGGCCTTACACTGGTAAAAGGATATTTAAAACCTACTGATCTATATCTTCGATGGTCGTTGATCCCACAGACCCTGACACAGTTTATGCTGGTACAGTAGGAGGAGGAATTTGGAGAACAACGAATGGAGGAGAATCTTGGGAGAAAATTTGGGATACTCCCGTTCCAGATAAATCCCTCGATGTAAATGCTCTTGCTATCAGTCCTGCCAATCCGAATACTATTTATGCTGCTACCTATCATTTTCCGCCGGAAAATCTTTATGCCTCTGGTTTGGCATGGGAATATGATCTTATTAAATCCGAAAATGGCGGGGACACTTTTGAAACTGTACCACACCCAGAAAAAGGAGAATTTATTCAATATAAAATAGATGATATAGCTGTTGATAACAAAAATGCTGACATAGTTTATGTTATTGATGAAAGATATAAAGTTTATATATCTACAACCGGGGGCAAAAATTGGCTTGAGGCGAGCGGTGTCGGTGGGAATGATCCTTTACCTTTTATACAATCTGTTCCAGGGCTTGCTTGGTTTCATAGATATGGGAAAAGTGGTTCAATAGCTATACCTACTGCTTACTCCAATGTTATTTACGCATCTGGTGAATGGGGATTCAAAAATGTTTATCATTCTCATGACTCAGGTGAGAACTGGCTGCCTTACGGAGATTTGAAAGATAGGCATGTCAAAGAGTTAGTTCTAGCATCTAATACTGATTCTTGTGTTATTTATGCTACTGCAATAGAGGGACTTTTTAAGGTTGATATTTCAAACTCGATGCCATCGGATGACAATTACCGGTTAACTTGGGTTTACGAAACTGGTGCTAGTCCTAATTGCGTCTCAGTCGCATCAGACGGGGGTTATATAGCTGTCGGAAGCCCGGATGGACTGTATCTCTTAGATCGTGATAAAAACCTCATATGGGCTTATCAAACTGACTTTCCAATTGTTGATGTCTCAATGACGGCGGACGTGAGTCATATCGTTGCAGGTGGCTCCGAGGGGATCGTCATACCGGATGGTGTTGTGTATTGCCTAAATACACAGGGCGAACTTTTATGGTCCACTGAACCTAACGGCGTCTCCTCGGTCTCGTTATCGCCAGATGGAAACTACTTCGCCATGATTTATGTGCACGGCTTAGGATGGAACGACATCGTTGCGTTGTGGGGTTTCAATGAGGAAAAATGGTTATGGAATTATACCTTTGGTCGAGATGAGACAGGAGCAGTGTCGGTATCAGCAGATGGAGAGTACATAGCAGTTGGTGGAGCTGCAATGTTGGATGATGG
>CAZOEM010000363.1:0-3676 GCA_964578735.1 uncultured Halobacteria archaeon
TATTTGCTTGAATTATCAGGGCGATATGTTCCACGTAAATTACCAAAGAGCCAAATGTTTTTGGTAATGTTGGTACTTATAGGGGTTTGAGGACAAAATGTATAAAGAACACAGTATTGGCGTAGTAATACCGGCATATAATGAACAGGAATTGATAGAGGAGACTTTAGCGTCCATACCGGATTATGTGGATAGGATATATGCGGTTGATGATTGTTCTGTGGATGATACGGCTGCGATAATCCAAAAATATTGCAACGATAAAGATAAAGACGAACGAGTGGTTTTCATAAGACATGAGCAAAATGGCGGTGTGGGCGCAGCAATTGTTTCAGGGTATAAAAAAGCATTAGAAGATGGTATTGATATTACGGCGGTAATGGCGGGCGATAACCAGATGGACCCAGAGCAACTGCCCAATTTGCTGGAGCCGATTATAGAAGGAAGAGAGGATTATACAAAAGGGAATCGGTTATTGAGCCCGGAATATAGACGCGGAATGACGAAATGGCGGTTCTTTGGTAATTCGTTACTCACGATGTTGACGAAGATAGGATCGGGATACTGGCAGTTGATGGACCCGCAGAACGGCTATGCCGCAATATCAAAGAGCGCTCTGGAGAGAATTCCGTTTGATTCTATCTATCCCTGGTACGGCTACTGCAATGATCTGCTGGTGAAGTTGAATGTGTATGGGCTCAGAGAGAGGGACATAGTGATGCCAGCGAAATACGGAAGAGAAGAATCAGGAATAAGGTATAGTGTTTATATACCAAAAGTATCGTGGATGCTGCTCAAGGATTTCTTCTGGCGATTGAAGATGAAATACATCGTACTTAGTTTTCATCCGCTTGTATTCTTCTACACGCTTGGAATATTACTGACGCCGCTTGGGCTCTTAGGCGGATTGTACAGTATATATTATAAATTCGTGGAGGGGGGCCCGATGTTTGTCCGGGGTGTTCTATCACTATTGGTGTTTATACTAGGCGTGCAGTTCCTGCTGTTTGCTATGATGTTTGATATGGAAGTGGATCATAGCGAGCAGAGAGGCGGAAGGTACGAGTAAAAATTAACTCCCGTCGATTCTATAGACACAGATTAACACAAACCTTTTTGCAAGCAAAAAGCTTTACCAAAAAAATGCTTACGCTTCTTTTTGCAAGCAAAAAGCTTTACCATAAAACCTTTAAAAAAGGTTTAATCCAAAACTAAAAGCTTTACCAAAAAACATTTATCAAATCAAAAAGCATGAACAAAATATCGATCACTATTGACATAGAAGACTGGGATCATATTCCTTCGGTAACAGGTTCGCCGTTTTCTGTTTATACGGATGTGGATGAGTTTTTCGATAAATGGAAAGGGAGAAGATACAATTATTTAAGTTTACGTAAGCCAACAAAAAGAGTGCTGGATATGCTGGATGAATTTGATGTACGGTTATTAATGTTAGCCGATAAAAGCATATAATATGCAAGGGAGATATAAACAAAATGGAGGGAAAGAGGAAAATGGAAGAAGCCAAAACGATAAAGATCAGTCCCAGGGTTTATGCAGAATTAAACGCCTTTACGGGTCTTCTCAGTGATCGATTGAAGCGGCGTGTTTCGATCGACGATGCGTTGGGCGATTTACTATCACGTGCACATAGAAATAAGCCAAGCGATTTTGCGGGCGCATGGGTAATGAGCGACGAGGAAGAGAAAGAAATCAAAGAAAGTCTTAAGGGCCTACCGCAAAATAAACTCTAATATCTTAGTTTTAGGGGGTTTGATTGTATAGTTTCAATTCGGATGTTTTTTGGGGTAGTTCTTTTCCCCCGTATTTAAAGGAAGTAATACCATATAAAATTATGGATTTAATTTTGCTGTGGGCCCTAAGGAGTTATGGGGAACGTGGAAGATGGATTAACCGTGGATACAGACATCTTAATTGACAAACAATATAAGGCATTTCAATAAGATAAAGCATTTGAAGGTAATTAGTGGCAAATGATACACAGATGAACTGACAGGAGAAGAAATGAACGCAATATCCATCACTATTGACATTGAGGACTGGTATCATATTCCTTCGGTAACAGGTTCGCCTTTCGCAGTATATAAGGATGTAAATGAATTCTTTAAGGGATGGACTGGAAGATACGATTATTTAACAGAGCCAACGAAAAGGGTGCTGGATATGCTGGAAGAATATGATATAAATGCAACGTTCTTTGTGGTTGCCGATGTGGTAGAACATTTTTTATCCGGGCTTGGTGGAATCAATCGTTGAAAGAGGACATGAGATTGGATGTCATGGATTGCATCATGCGTGTAAAGTTGATCCAAAGACGAAAGAGCCGTTGATGAGTATTAAAGAATTTGAAGAGAGAACGTTAGAGGCGAAGGAAATGCTTGATCGAGTTTGTAAGAAGAAGGTAATTGGATACAGAGCGCCAAATGTATTATAGACGCAGATTAACACGGATTACACTGATTTTTAATTTAAGTACATAAAAGCATATCCTGATATTGAGAAGAAGATTTTAGTGGTGCTGAGAGGATGAAAATAGAAGAGATAAAGAAGAGATATAAGGGGGAATAGGTGCTCGTAGAGGTTATAGAAGAGGATGAACTCAGAGAGCCGGTCGAGGTTGAGTTGATAGCACACAGCAAGAGTAGAGACGATACCTATGAAGCGATGAGAAAGACGAAGGCAAAGGACATTGCGCACTTCTACACGGGGGAAATACCCAAAAAAAGGATATGCAGTAGCATTCTACGACTATAATTAACACAGATCAACACAGATGGTAAATTACAAACACGGAGGGATAACGGAGAAGATAATTGTTTGGAATAAAGAATAAATAAATGTAAGGGGTAAAAAAATGGCGACAAAAATAAGAATCCCCAGCAGGGTTGTTGAGGTCTTAGAGGAACCCATAGAGAGGACTGTGGTAGAACTAATAGCGATAGGGCTTTACAGAGACGGAAAGATAACATTGCGGCAGGCTGCGGATTTGGTTAATGTGGATGGAAAGGAAATGCTGGAAGTGCTTGAAAAACACGATACATACATAAACTATGGAATAGAAGAGTTGAAAGAGGACATCGCATATGCAAAGAGTGGTGAGTGATTCCGATGTCATTATTCATTTGGCAAAATTGAACAAATTGGACTTGATAAGGGAACTGTATGAGTGTGCTCAGATATTCATATTGGAGAGGCACACGTTAAGGTGTTAGGGGAGGAGTTGCACGCCGAGATATTCCTTTCAAATGAGAGGAGAGTGCGAATTGCAGCCAAGGAAGAGGGGTTTTTTGTTGCTGGGACAGTAGGTGTAATACTAAGAGGAATGAATCAGGGCTGTTTAACCAAAGAAGAAGCGATAAAATTGCTGAATAAACTAAAAGCAAGCGGCTTCAGAATACATCCAAATATTATAGGTAGTGCGATAGATTCGCTTGAAGAGTAAAAATAAATGAGAGAAGAGATGTTAAACTGCTATGGTAAAGAGACCCCTTTTTATATCTCGCATGGTTACAGTTATATATATTGTGTCGAGAATAAAAAGAATGCGAGTTTGATAGTATTGAGAGAATGATACAGACTATGGCACAGAGGATAAGTTTATTATTTTATTTTATTTTATTTTATTTTATTTTATTTTATAGTGCCGTATCTGAAT
>CAZOEM010000364.1:0-3674 GCA_964578735.1 uncultured Halobacteria archaeon
TAGTAACTATCAGATAAAATACTCATCACTTCTATTAGTCCCGGTTCATTTATATCGCATGGTTTGAGTGTTTGAATGTCGCGCACGATTACCTGCGAAAAATTTGGCACGTGTTTATTTCCATATTCACAATCAACAAATATTATCCCTGTTTGCTCCGCCATGCCGTAGAAATCGTACACGCTGCTTTTGTCAGTATTAAACACCCTTGCAATCTCTTTAGAAAAATCCTCCTTTGATACTTGTTCTTCTTTTAACTTTTTCCAGCCACCACTGTGGAATATCTTTACGTTTTTAAATCTAAATTTTAATTTAATATTTTTTTCAATTATTTGCTTATAAAAAATCGACCAGATGATGTATGTGAAACCAAAAACATATACTTCTTCATCCTCATAATTCTCTAATAATTTGTTAATCACAGGAAGATTCAATAGTAACTTTCCGTCTTCTTCTTCTTTTAATAAGTATTCTATCTTCTTAGCGTAAATGCTCAATCCCCGCACACCCGCAGTTCTTGCCGTGATCTCTAAACGGGGATCATTTATCCCTTCGTGATCTATCACGAGAAATAATCTTCTTTTTTCACCCAGGTAATCAGATAGTATTGATTTAAGCGCTTTTATTTGATTTATTGTGGTATTTTTATTCAAGGGAATCCTGCTTGGGGTATCAGACGTAGTGCCACTTGATTTTAGTATTTTTACAACCTCCTCTTTTGGGCATGTTGCCAGATCGAAATATTTAAACATCTGGACGGGCAAGGGCGGGACATCTTCAACGCTATTTATGTTATCAATCTCGACACTTTCTCTTTCAAAAAATCTTCTTATGTGCTCATTGTTCTGTGCATTGACAAGTTGCTCTTTGATGATCTTCACGAGAATCCTATTTTTTTCTTCGTCTTCCAATGAGTATTGCTTTAGCTTCAGGAGCTTATCTAAATCTAAAGAAGCATCATGCGCTTTATCACGATTATAAAACCCTGCGATCATAATGATAATGTTATCACCTCTTTATTTATATTCATATCTATATTTCCATCATTTATTTTAGACATCAGCATTTCTTTCGTTTTTCGCCTATCTAACTTTCCTGAGGAGTTTAAAGGGAAATTGCGGATATATACTACGTTTTGTGGAACTTTATAAGACGGTAAAACCTGATTGGATGTTGAAATTATCTCATGTTTCAATTTTTCAGAAGCCCCTTTTGTCTCGACTACCGCCACCACAGCTTCACCCATTATATCGTCCGGTACTCCCACAACTACACAACTTAACACGCCATTGACAGAAAGAACAATATCTTCGATCTCCTGCGGTGATATTCTATAACCCGCGGATTTAATTATGTTGCTTGATCTACCAACCACGTATACAAAACCATCCTCGTCTACGGTGGCTAAATCACTTGTATAGTATCTTTCATTTCTCAACACCTTATTACTACCTTCAGGGTCCTTATAATACCCCCTCATTATATTCTCGCCCCTTGCCGTGATCTCTCCAACTTCCCCGGGTCTTATTGGATTGTCATTTTCATCAAGAACTTCCAGTGTAACTCCTGGGATTCCTTTTCCAATAGAACCCAACTTCTCCTTGATAAGACGTGGCGGCAAATAGGACAATCTTGCAGTCGCTTCTGTTGCCCCATACATAACAAAGAACGATTTCTGAGGAAAAGCGTCTGTTATCATCGTGATGAATTTATTCGCGAGTTTTCCCCCTGCCTGTGCAAAATAGCGGATACTTGAAAAATCCTGTTCTAAAATTTTTGTCCTGTTAATGAGAATTTGATACGTAGCCGGAACCCCTGCAAATCCCGTGCATTGGTATTGCGGAATCTCATAAATTGCGGAACCAAAGAATATACTGCTGTTTAAGACCATGCTTCCACCCACTCTGAGGTGGGTATGCAGTAACGACAGTCCATAACAATAGAAAAAAGGCAAAACTACTTCAATCCTATCGTTCTCAGTAAGCTTCAGATATTCGATGATTGATTCTGTATTTACCCTTATATTTTTGTGAGTCAGCATTACCCCTTTCTTTGTGCCTGTACTTCCTGAGGTGAATATAATCAGTGCTAAGTCATCTTCCTTAGTATTAATTTTGAATTCATTATTTCGGTCTAATAAAAAATCATCGTTTTCCCTTTTAATTAGATTTTCCACTATTGATTCGTTGAAAATGTTTTTGTTTCCAATTAACTTAGCCCTGAATTTTTCCTGAATAAAGAATGCATTTATTGAACACGTATTTAAAATCTGTTTCAAATCGTTTTCTGATATTCGGGTCTCTAATAAAATTGCAATATTGCCACTTTTGATTATTGCTAAATAACTGATGATAAAAAATAGCTTGTTTTCTGACAACAACATTATCTCCTTTCTCGTGCCAAATTTAGTGGTAATATATGATGAAAGTGAATTAACCTTTTTCCAAAGTTCCCTATAAGAAATAGACTCGTTTGTCCCAGCGACAAACTCCTTATTTCGTTCTCGACTTTTTTCCAATAGATAATCAGCGGCATTCATTTTTATTTCGCGTCAAGATTCTTTTTCATAATCTCTTTAACCTTTTTGAATGTGCTCATATCAATTACATCATCCATGTCAATATCAACTCCAAATTCCTCTTCTAAGTTAGCGACAATTCGTAGATGCTTCAACGAATCCCAAGGCTCAAACGAATTATACGCCGTGTCGTCATTGACTTCTGACTCACTTACCCCTAAAGTCTCGCAAAAGATTGCTTTTACCTTATCCATCTCTTCTTCCATAGTTCTCTACCTCCATCTTTTTGTTCCCCCACGCAAATGCGATTGCTTTATCTTTACAGTGCGATAAACTTATTATAACTTTTATGTTGTTAAATTTTTCATTGTTTATATTTACTACCGGTGCGCCATTAGCATCATTTAGAATTTCTATTTCTTTAGGGTTTATCTTCTCATCAAAACTGCTAATAAGTTTGATAATTGCTTCTTTACCGGCAAACCTTACCGCAAGATGAGGATAAGGATTTGATTTAGAAAGGCAATACTCCATTTCTTTTTGTGTGAAGAGCCGATTAAAAAAGGATTCGTTTTTCTCTATATCTAACTTAACAAATCGTTCAATATCCTCAATATCCACACCTACACTAAAATCGTTCATACCGCCCGCCTTGTCCATCCTCTTGATTTCATTCACAGCCTTTCTCTCAAAATATTTTTTAAAGAAACCGTATCAACATGCTTCAACGCTTTCAATAGGTACCTCAGCCGCTTCTTTACTACTTCCCCTTTAATAACCCAATACAGCGGTCTCCCTTTTCCAACTTCTGGAAATTTCTCATTTGAAATATCTATCGGATGAAAATAAAACACGGTATGCCCTCGCTGCAAACTCTGCTTCAATCCCTTTAATATCACATGCGCACCAAGAAACCTCAGCATCGGACCGCCAGAGGTAGGAATCTTTAAGCCAAAGATATCCCAGTACGCCCATGGGAATTCCACAATTTTTTTTCTCTCTTCTCCTATTTCCAACCCGTTCTTCTTTGGATAATAGGGATACGATGAAACACCTTCCAGAGATGAATCCGTTTTATTATACAATGAATTCACAGATATAGAAGAATCATATTTAAATCCTATCTTCTCCAGCGCATCGAGCATCCAGCCACCAA
>CAZOEM010000365.1:0-3660 GCA_964578735.1 uncultured Halobacteria archaeon
ATGTTCTAATAATTGCTGCGGATTAAAGCCAAATATTTTACTTGTTATAGTACATGTCAGTTATCTTAGCTATTTCTACTTTTTTAGTATCCTCTCATTTCATAGCAGATATTGGGATTAGCGTAACCATATTTTTAGCCGTTATATTTGGTGTTCCAACTGTTTATGCGATATATCCAAAAAAGAAAAAATAAAGACAGTCAATTGAAAAATATGATCAACAGCGTATAACAGCGTGTATCTGGTTTGGGCTACGCCCTCGCCCAAATTCTTCACTTCGCTCGGAACTTCAGATATACTCGAACCGTTATATGCAATATGTCTGTTACAGATATGTGAGATAACAGGAAGTAAGAAAATGGTATTTGTATAGCCAACTAAAAAACCACGAGAGTTCGCAAGATTAACACAAGAACTTGGGATTAATATTTATGGTGTAAAGTAATTAATAGTGTACCGAAACTATGCCAATATTATTCTTTTTCTCGTGAAAATCTGTGTAATCGAGTGGCTCTATAAAAAGGAGCTAAACAAATACAATCTAAGTATATCAGCAAAATTGTGCAACATAAATAGAGGTGATATTATGATCACAGTATATCTCATTAATCATGCATTTGCATTCAAGGTAACCCAAATGAGAAAACAAAGATAGAAGTAAAGGTGCAGATAAAAAGCTAAATAACAAGCGGGATAAACATGATATGATATGATAAAGAATAATGTGGATACTGCCTTTTTCCTTTCATGGTTTCGGAATTATGTAAAATCTTTTTACACCGAGGACCCAAAAATCCAGCGGAATATCCGACTTAAAGAAGAACATACGTTACGTGTTTGTAAGGAGAGTCTTCGGTTAGGCAAAGCGCTGAATCTAAATGAAAATGCACTCCGTCTGGCTGAGACCATCGCATTATTTCACGACATAGGTCGTTTTGAACAATTCAAGACATACGGCACTTTCAATGATCAGGTGTCGGAAAACCATGCAACTCTTGGGCTAAAGGTCTTAAAGGCGACAAACATATTACGCCAACTCACAAAAGCGGAACAAAACATCGTTTATCTCGCCATACAATATCACAACGTACGTAAAGCTCCCGACAATGCTGATGAAATCACTGAACTGCATTCGAAATTGATACGGGATGCAGACAAATTGGATATATGGTACGTTGTGACGAATTATTATACGGAACGGCATAGGCAACGTAACCCAGCATTGGAACTCGAACTTCCCGATACTCCTGAATATTCACTTTGCTTTATTGATGACATCCTTAACAACAGGGTTTCAAATTCTCATTATTTGAAAACATTTAATGATATGAAACTCCTGCAACTGGGCTGAATATTTGACATCAATTTCACACAGACATTTCTTTATATTCAAGAAAGGCGGATTATTGAGAAAATCATTACCGCCCTGCCAGATACTGATAATATCCGAAAAATTCATAACCACTTAAAAGCGTATCTTGAGAAGCGAATATCCGAAAAAGAGGGGTAAGCGAAAAGTTATTTTTTCTGTTAAATTATTATGAACGATATATCTTTAATAGAGTAATGATATATATACATGAGATTAAAGATGATAAGTGCGTTTCCATAACGGGGACTGCCGATTGGGGATGGCGGAAAAATGTTTAGAAAGATATTGTATCCAACGGATTTCTCTGATTGTGCCGTTAAGGCGTTGGAATATGTAAAGAAATTGAAGGAAGCGGGTGCAGAAGAGGTCGTGGTCGTGTATGTAATAGATGTGCGAGATATAGCAAGAATGTCAACAGGCGTTGCGGGGTTCGGAGAGACGCCCGTGACGTATGATTATGAAGTTGAGGAGATGATGATGGCAAATCTCAAGAAGAAATTGGATGAACTTAAGGCGGAGATAGAGACAGTGGGGCTGAAAGTGGCCGTAAAAATGCCTGAAGGGGTTCCGCGGAAGGAGATACTAAAAACAGCAGAAGAAGAAGACGTTTCGCTTATTGTACTCGGCTCGCATGGCAAGAGCAATGTCAAGGAGTTGCTGCTGGGCTCGGTTTCTGAAAAGGTGATCCGTAATTCCAAACAACCTGTTCTGGTTATAAAAAGGGATGAAAACACACAAAAATCGATGGCTTTTTTAGCGGAGAATGCAAAATGAAAAGGACCCCCAAAATTCTTCTGATCGTCTTTGCTACCCTGCTAGTGACGACTTCTATTTATCTCGGTCCCACCATGTTCCCAGCCACTCAGCAGCCCGTAGTAGAAGCAAGTGCAGCGGCTGAGATCGCACCTGATGTGCTGCTTGACATGGACAAGATGGTTGTAGCCTCCGGTCCGGATGCTTTACAGGGTGTAAAACAATCGCATGTCGGTAGTATAGAACATGTCAAGGATGTGGCAATCATGCACTACCATAAAGAAGGCGGAATGTTAACGCTGTGGACAACTCTATATCAAAACGAAACGATTGCAAGAACCGAAAACGAGAAGATGGTGGTAGGTATGCAAAACTGGGGTGGCAGTTGGGCTTCGAACCTAAAAGAGCAAACAATTGCCGAAACGCATGTGTACCAAACCTCGTCAGATAATTTGTCGCACTACTTCTGGGTAGACGGCGACTGGATTTTCTATATCATACCTCATAACTTCACGCAAGAAGAGACGGCAGAGATTATTTGTGCTATTAGGTCATGAGTAAAGCGGGCCTGGCAGAGGTCAAACGTGATATTTTACTATGAATTCTCGTTTGCCATCAGTTCTGAAGAAGCAGTATTATATCCCTTTTTATCTCCCTATCAGATAGTTCACGGACTCGTATTATTCTATCGTTCGTGTTTTATTGCCCCGTTCTATTTTTGCGCTAATACCATTCTTCTTCTTCTTCTTCGCTTGTTTCAAACGTATATTTTGTGAACATGAGATAATAATAATTGAAAAAGATCAAAAATGAATCCGCTTTGGGCAAGCAAAATCTACGTATTTCCTTTCTATCTCCCTCAATCGTCCCAACATCTTCAATTTCGTCTATTTCTGCCCTGAGCGCGGAAAGAGTATAATTCTGGCGGGAAACGTCAGCTACGATGAATTTTAAGCTCAAATATTCGGCTAGGGCGGCAAGACCTGCTGAAATCAAAAGCAGGGTAAACATAATTTCAAAAAGCGAATGAGGCGTTTCCAGAACGATGAGAATCAATTCTTTGATAATGCGATAATAGGGATAAATAACAGCAATAACCAAAATCAGAAGGAATAATATTAGGGCTATCACCTCATTCATCTTTACTTTGCTTTTCTTTGCGTTTTTGGGATGCTCATTTCCATTGGATGTCGCTACGGAATAGCCCACGTCTGTTAGGAGTAGAAGAAAAATAGCAAATAAAACGGCAGGTGTCCACATCCACCATCTTTTATCGCCGATAAACAGAAGCACTGGGATACAGAATAACGATAATAACCACAAAGAGCGAAATAGGGGTTTACTCCATCTTAAATACCAATCTACAGAAACCCTTTGCTCTTCAAGGTCAAGGTCAAGGTCAAGGTCAAGGTCTATCAAAGATTCATCATAGACTTTCCATCTAGCCCTTGCGGTATTTCGAGTAACATAGAATAGCCAAGTAACAAGTACCAGATACAGTGAGTGGACATAGTACTGTGCCAAAAAGCCGAGTT
>CAZOEM010000366.1:0-3652 GCA_964578735.1 uncultured Halobacteria archaeon
CAGGTTGGATTTTCACCAACTGGATATTATGCATTTATCTCGGCACCCCTAAAATTCCCTTTCAAAAAATTTTTGGCTATGGGAAGAGGGTTATACATATATCACTAGAAAATTCGATTGTGCCATTTAAATATATAAGGAAAAGTGGTTTAGATTATAAAGGGTCTTATTTTAAAATAAAGGG
Source organism: uncultured Halobacteria archaeon (assembly GCA_964578735.1). Lineage (GTDB taxonomy): Archaea > Halobacteriota > Syntropharchaeia > Alkanophagales > Methanospirareceae > Methanophaga. The sequence continues at coordinate 185 of CAZOEM010000366.1, forward strand.
GGAAGAAAAAAGGGAATATGGAAGCAAGAAATGTTATATTCTCGGGTGGGATGGTCTTAAGCACTTTCGTGCTGACGTATAAGTGGATAAGCCGGTATGGGAATGACATTGTGATTGTAACTTCTGCTGTGATATTAGCAACAATGGTCGCGCTCTTGTTCTTAAGTGTAGATGCGAGATTAAAGCAGATAGAAGAGAAGATGAGCGAAAAAGAGCGGTCTTTACGGGTGAGTATGCAATCGGTGGAAGAGGAAGTGCGGGAAACAGTAGACACTGCAACGAGGAAGATAGATGATGTGAGAGAATCAATAGTGACGCGAGGATATCAATAAGATGAAAAATGTGGCAAGAAATAATGACGATGTTCGAGGGTTTACCATCGCAAAAGAAAGTTATCGAACTATTATTGGCAAGAGGATTTCAGGTAAGCCCCGAAGGTAAAGTCGCCTCGGGCGGGATTGATATACCTCATACGCAGATAGCAAGAGAGATAGGCGTGGATAGGCGTGTGGTAGATATGACGGTGAAACGAATCTGGAAGGAGCCCGTGTTGAAGAATGTATTTGAGAATATTCGTTCTATTGCGTTTCTTGTTGATGTTGCACCTTTGTTAGGGCTCAGCGTGGTTATAATCCACCCTATGGATGCGCGAGAACGTGGGATACTTGGCGATGTCGCTATGGTGATAGCGAAACGGGGCTTTAGCATAAGACAGGCGGTTAGTGACGACCCGTATTTAACTGACGATCCGAAACTCACGATTATTACCGATAAAAATATTCCGGGTGAATTAATAGAAGAGATAGGGAAGCTAAAGAGTGTTAAAGGCGTGCAAATACATACGCCGGTATAAGTATCAAAAGTTAAGATGGAGCATAAGGAAATGAAGTTTGGGATTATTCCTGACGGTGAGATTCAAAATATGTCATGAATCCGGGATAGCAACGAAGGCGGCGCGGATAAAGCTTCTTGCGGGAGATGTCCCGGTCATTTCATTTGGTACTTGCGTTTCAAACGCTAAGAGCATAGATTTCGCTCTGGATATAATAGAACGGAACGGAGAGCCATGTGCAAAGAGAGGTAAGCGAGGAGGGAAAAAACAGGTTTATAGGGGTTCCGGTACGATTAGAGCGGGTAATGACGTGATAAAAATGGCAAAAGAGGCCCCACCGAAAGATAAGGTGCCGCTACTACAACCGATGATACGTAATGGTAATATTGTAGCGGATTTCTCGTTTTCGGTGGAAGAAGCGAGGAAACGGGTGCAGGAGCAGTTAAAAGTCATTGAGAGTGCATCGATCTAGAATTCTGACAATTCTTCTACCTCTAACCGATCCAGGAGCAGATAAAAGAGTCTCTGTTTGAAATTTGAGTATGCACCCTTATTAGGCACTACTATTGCTATCTTTCGATCCGATAACTTTGGATAGGCAGCTTTAAAGACTGCACCCGTTTTCCCTAGCCATCTCGGCATTGCATCAGTTACAAAAACCACAGGGAACTCCTTCCATTCCCGCACCTCAAATCGCGATAAGCTATCAACAATTACTATATGCAGTGTTTCGTGCTCTAAAAGCAGGTCACTTGTAAGAAATAGAAATGAGTCATCCATCTCGAACCCGCTGAAATATCCTGACGTCTCCTCTACTTTTTCGCTTTCTGGTATACCGAGAGTATCAGCAAGTCCTCGCTCTTTCAATCTCTCTCTTGCACCTCTTACAAGTTCTCCTATCTCCTTTTCAAGCTGCTTTTTCACGGGCATATCTGCGAGTTCTTTCGCTTTCCACGCCCACATCCGCTCTTTTAATTCGCTTTTTTTAGCGTCACTCTGATACAAATCGAGGAATTCCGTTTCATACTTCTCGCCATACACGCAGATTTTATCTCGGATCAAACTCTCCTCTACGGACCGAAAGATAGCAGGAGTGAATATCTCAGAAATATCCGTTTTTAGAATTTCATATTGCGTGGACCCGAGAAGGCCGTGCCTTCCCAGATTCAAAAGTAAGTATAACGCTTTTAGTGTCGCTTTATCCTCTCCTTCCACCGCTTTTTCAAAATAAGCCAACAAATCGCCTGCCTGCGGTGAATATTCCGCGGCTAATTCATTGAAAATATCTTCATAGCCGGACAAGCAAAGATATACGTCATGTGCCCCTATTTTCAGTATCTGTTTCTGTCTAAGCAATTTTAACAGACCCTTACAGTCCTTTCCAGTCAGTGCATTGAAGTTCTTCACAAGCGCTTCTTCTGTTGTACATCCATCCATAAGATGAAATAGCCCTATCAGTGTCTTCACATCCGCGTTTTCCTTCACCAAACTCAAAATAGTGTTTTTATATTCTTCAAGAAGCATTTCTTCTCTCTCCTCCGTTTTCGCCTAATAACCTATCTACAAGCCATACTGCATCAAAATCCACTAAATCATCATATTCTTGACCTTTACCTAGGAACAGAATGGGTTTGGAAGTAGAATGAGCAATGGAAATAGCTGTTCCGCCTTTCGCATCCACATCCACCTTTGTCAATATTGCGGCATCTATGCCTATATCTTCGTTAAACTTCTTCGCCCTTTCTACCGCATCGTTACCTGCAACCGCTTCATCCACAAATAGCACCATGTCCGGCTTGGTCACGCGACAGATTTTCTTTAACTGCTCCATAAGATTTATGGATGTGTGCATCCTTCCTGCGGTATCTGCCAGAACCACATCTATCCCATTTGCGCTTGCATATTTCTTCGCGTCATATACAACTGCTGCTGGGTCTGAACCATATTGATGCTTAATCAATTTTAGCCCCAGATTAGATGCATGTGTCTCTATCTGTTCTGCTGCCCCAGCCCTGTATGTATCGGCAGCGGCAATCACCACTGAATGACCGGAACCAAGTAATTTCTTCGCCACTTTCGCTATACTCGTGGTCTTACCCGTACCATTCACACCCACAAAAACGATAATTATGGGTTTATTGCCATTATCTACAAACGCATCAAAATCAAGTTCGGAATCAGCGGGAAAGACATTTAACAATGCATTCCTTATCGCTTCTTCCACTAATACCTCTGTGTCTACACCCCATTTCCGTCTCTTACCTACTAATTCACTTCTCACACTGACTTTTATCTCCTCGGCTACTGAGAACGCAACATCGCTCTCCAGTAAAGCCATCTCCAGCCCTTCCAGCGGCTTTTCCAAACCCTTCTCATCCAAAATAGACTCTCGATCTAATATCGCCTTACCTTTCTCTTTTAGCTTCGCCCCAATACCCTTTGTTATTCCCCCTTCTACTTCCTCTACCTTTACTTCCTCTACCTCTTCGCTCTCATCCTTCGCTTTTATCCGCTCCACTACGTTTTCACGAAATTCGCCTATCTTCTTCCTCAGCCCGTCAAACATTTTTGCCTTCTTTTACTTTCTCGTTTGTGCCGGCTCCTCTCTCTGCTCTCCTCTCCTCTCCTCTCCTCTT
>CAZOEM010000367.1:0-3641 GCA_964578735.1 uncultured Halobacteria archaeon
GATGAAAGCAATGAATCTGTGGCTAAAGGGCGTTCGAAATCGCATGACATTAGAGCTATGGTGGTCATTGTTAGCACAAAAGATGACTGGACATTATCAGTACTACGGTATAAGTGGCAATATACGGGGATTACAGAGTTTCTACTATCATACGACGGAATTCGCCTTTAAGTGGATAAACCGGCGAAGTCAGAGGAAGAGCTATAATTGGAGTCAATTCAATCGTTTTCTCTCTTTCAATCCATTGCCAAAACCGAAGATATATCATTTCTATGCCCTATCAAAACGAACGTAGAGGATGTACTCCTGAAGAGCCGGATGAGGGAAAACTTCAAGTCCGGTTCTGTGAGGGGGCTCATAGTAACCTCGGAGCTAATACTCCTATATGAGGTGGACTATGAGCCCTACTTGACAAAAAGTGAGAGGACAAAAAAAGAGCATGATTATAGCTGCGATGCCGGCATGTAATTTTATTGAGCGAAGCGGAAAGCGTATTCATCGAAAAATTTGATGCACGAAATGTATTGGTAGAGGGTGCGCAGTACTTAATTGTTCGGATTGAAGGAGTGGAAGAGCGGATTAAACGGTTTATTGTGTTTGCAGAATCAAATTATCCACCGGGAGCTTCTATTGAATCAGAGGAAGTTAAGGATTATGGATAAAAGGAGAGGTCATAGGGATTAAGGCAACTCTCGAGGAGGTAACAGAGAAGGTCTGTGTGGATTGAAATGCGTACGTTAAAGTTTATGAGTTTATGAGTTAGGGCGTTAGTGAGTTAAGCGGGATACGGGATGAATTATGAATTGCGAAGGTCGGGTTTGTTTTGGGAAGTCAAGCACAGATATTTGTCTTTTAGTCGAAAGCGAAGAGGTTCTTGGATTACGGGCCGCAGATGGGATTTGTGGACGGATTGAATAGAGAGCTAAAGAAACATTCTAAACTCCTCTCTTTGTTCGTCTCCCCCCTCCTCATTACTCTATAACTTTATATAGTCTCATACGCTTTGATAATTAGGTTTGTAATATGTGCCGAATCAGAATTGACCCTTCTGGTGGATGACAAGAGGATCGGCATTGGTGAGCGTGCGCTGTCTGCTCAGGCATTTAAGGCGCTTTTTCTTTCAAACTTTTAGTGTGCAAAGGCGACAAGTGTTGAATATTTTTGCAGATGAAACTAAAAAAGCTAGATATATAAACTGTGTAAATATTAAAGTGGATGGATGAAAAATGGATGCCGACATCGAGACATACGATAAAATGGAGAAGAAGCTAACAGGTCAGGAGAAGCGGGTTGTGAAATTTCTAAGTAAGCAAGAGCGTGTTAAGCTTGCATACCTCTTCGGCTCGGTAGCTGAAGGGAAGGAAGGGAAACTGAGTGATGTTGATCTGGCAGTTTTTCTTGATGCATCAGTGAGTAAGAAGGAGCGGTTTAATCTTCAATTAAAATTGATATCTAAGTTGACGGATATCCTGAAAACCGGTAGAATTGACCTGGTGATTATGAATGACGCCCCCTTTTCGCTCAATTACGAAATAATAAAGGCAAATTATCCTTTACTTGTCAGAGACGAAGGGGAGAGGATAGATTTTGAGCATGGAATACTGTCCAGATATCTCGACAGAAGGTACTATGATAAAAGATGGACAGCCGAGTTCTTGAAAAATGTTGCCGAAAGAGGAATTTAGGTGTAAATATGGACGAAAAAGAGAAAATCTCTAGAAAGATTAGAAGCATGAAGAAATACGTTGATTTTTTAAGGTCCTATAAATCAGTAACAGAGGAAAGATTGGAAGAGGACTATGAGTTGAGGTCGGCAATAGAGAGAAATTTTCATCTTGCCATAGAATCCGCTTTAGATATTGGAGAGATTATAATCTCAGCAGAGGGTTTTGAAAAGCCCGAAGATTATAGGAGCGTTATACTAATACTTGAAAGACATAAAGTCATTCCAACCGATTTCGCAGAAAGATTTATCGAAGCTGTGAGTTTCAGAAATATACTGGTGCACATGTATGAAGAAGTGGGTACAGGAGAACTACATAGCTACTTACAAACTAATCTTGTAGACTTTGATGATTTTGCAAAGTACATAGCAAGATATCTTGAAACGGAGGAAGAATGACAAAAACATTAATCAATTTTATTTTAGATAAAGAGATAAAGAGACAATGCCACAAAATAAATTATTGACACAGATTAACGCAGATTAACACAGATGATAATAATCAACAATGTCAAACTTAAATTTAGAAAGTCCGTGTAAATCCGTGTCTTAAATAGAACTTAGGACGTTATACTTTATATATGATAAAAAAGGCGGTAATACCAGCAGCGGGATTGGGTACGAGATTCTTGCCAATAACAAAGAACTCACCGAAGGAGATGCTACCTCTGGTTGATAAACCAGCGATACAGTATGTGGTAGAAGAAGCGGTTGCTTCTGGCATTGACGACATAATAATTATAACAGGAAGAGGCAAAAGAGCGATAGAAGACCATTTTGACAAAGCCTTTGAGTTGGAGTGGGTATTGAAGAATAAGAACAATTTGGGGGCATTAGAAGAAATCGAGAGGATTTCACACCTGGCAGACATCCATTACATCAGACAGAAAGAGCCTCTTGGATTAGGGCATGCGATTTTATGCGCGAAGAAACATATCGGCGATGACGCCTTTGCCGTTCTGCTTGGGGACGACATCGTCTTCTCAGATGTTCCGTGCACAAAACAACTCATTGAACAATACGAAAAGTGCAAAGCGTCTATTATCGCTGTTGAGCACGTGCCACAGGATAGGATAGAGGGCTATGGGGTTGTAAAAGCTCCTGATGCGAAGACGGAAGATGGGCATTTATATGGGGTAGAGTATCTAGTAGAGAAGCCAAAGAGAGAAGAAGCACCATCTGATTTAGGTATTTTAGGAAGATACATCTTAACACCGGAAATATTCGATTGTCTAGAGCGGACAAAACCAGGAGTAGGAGACGAGATACAATTGACAGATGCTTTAAGATTATTGAGAAATGAAGAGGTAGTGTATGCATACGAATTTAATGGAAAAAGATATGATCTAGGAAACAAGCTGGAATGGCTGAAGACCACTTTTGATGTTGCATTGAGCAGAGCGGATTTTAAGGAAGAACTGCTCAGACACATAAAGAAAAAGATAGAGGAGGTAGAATGTCTAAAACAATAGTAACAGGTGGCGCGGGTTTCATTGGCTCGCATCTGTGCGAATATCTGATTGAGAAGGGGGACAAGGTGATTTGTATAGATAATTTAATAACCGGCAGGACGCCAAATCTGGAACGGATTTGGCAGCATAAGAACTTCGAATTCCTTGAGCATAACCTATCGGAGCCATTCTACACGGGTGCGAAGATAGATTACATATATCATCTGGCGTCTCCCGCATCGCCAAAGGATTATTTGGAATATCCGATCCACACGCTCAAGGTTGGTGCGATGGGCACCTATCACATGTTAGGTCTGGCAAAGCATCAGGGTGCACGAATTCTGCTGGCCTCTACATCAGAGGTATATGGCGATCCGAAGGTCAATCCACAGCAGGAGGAGTATTGGGGCAACGTCAATCCAATAGGACCAAGAGGGGTTTATGACGAAGCGAAAAGATATGCAGAA
>CAZOEM010000368.1:0-3638 GCA_964578735.1 uncultured Halobacteria archaeon
GATTCCGATTTTAAAAGAGTAGATTTTTTAGAGGTCATTACGCCAGAATGATTTCTTTCGTCCGTGATATAATGATGGCAATAATAAAATGAGGTGATGATATGCCCATATCCATATCCATATCCATAAACATAAACGCGAAAGTGTTAAGCGAGCTGAACGCACTGATCAATGAAAAAATCTACAGCACCAGGGACGAAGCCGTTGAAGATGCCATCAGGTTTTTGATTGCACTCAGAGGTAAACTATATACCCGGAGCGAACTAAAGGACGTACTAAGTAAATATATCCCTATTTCGTCTGATGAGCTATTACGAGATATTAAGGAAGAAGAAGAGTTATGAGTTGAGCATTCCAGAAATCCTACGGGGAATAACAAAAAGGAAAAATCAAGGGGAGATGTCAGAAGAGGAAGCGCAAAAAATAATGGACTCGATTCATCTCTCTGCGAAGATTGTAAAAGAGAAGATGAAAACGATAGACATCAGGGGAAAAGAAGCCCTAAAGAATTTTGATTTTTATGTATAGGCTACGATCAGATTCTCTTAACTTCGATTCGTAGTCAGAAATCGTGGTTTCAACGATTTCTTTGCTAATGATTGTTAATGCAGCAAGAGCCGATGCTGCTCGCTTTTTTGCATCTTCTAGTCTGTTTTCCACAGCAGCTTTTCCAACAGCCCCAAGAGACTTTGCTGCTTGCATATGAAATAGGAGCAACATAACTGAATACCCAAAGCCAGAGCGCAATAGAAACAAGCCATTCAAATGAGATAGAAATAGTTGAATCGCAATCTGAGTCACTATGAGAACGATGGCAACAATCGCTGCCTGACTTTGAATCAATGCGCTGAGCATGTATCTCGCACTATTGGCTTCGGTACATTGAAAGATATTTGCTTTAGCAAATATAGCATACAAAACAATAATGAAGACCAAAAAAATACTGCCGTACACAACCAAACCTTCTATCCCTGGATGCCTAAAATTCAGATCATGCCATCTCTTCTTGTTGGTTTCCATAAACTCAGATGCTTTTTTCTGCATGCTTGCACCGATTTTGTTTCCCATATATTATGTGTTGCCCTGTGTGTTATACAACACCTGGTTCATGATAGCATCTATGTTTATAAATAGGCGATGCAAATGGCAGATTTTTATCATTGACTAGAATACAGGTTTTGGACTATCGCAGGTGTAAGCGGAAGCGTTATACGCTAGAATCACACGGTTTAACAGTGATTACTACGAAGGTTCCGGAGGACATGATCAGAAAACGAAAACAGTTATCGGTTGGTAGAACAAGCGAGCAAGCCTATATTTTATTGCCGACTGGAAAGATGGAATAAGGGACTGCGGTTGTGTGACGAATCGATAGAACAAGAGGCGGTTTGTAATTGCTCAGAATTTTGTGGATTTCGAGCAATTAATTGAAGAGTGCAAATTGAAATTTAGTTTAGTTTAGTTTAGTTTAGCTTGACAATGTCAGATTAACCGCAGAGATCACAGAGAGCGCAGAGGATATAGGGAGCATATCTGTCCTTTTATCTCCTTCACAATCTGAACCAATTTTATTACCCATTGATATGTTGGTAAAAAGTTACCAATACTTAACGTTTGGAAATAACAATCTGCACATACATGAAACTTTCTCTGCGTACTCAGCGTTCTCTGCGGTAAATGAAATGTGACATTGTCAGGTTAAATCAGTCGTTTTTTTTCATGGAATCGCTGGATTGCGTTTGTAAATTTTTGTAATCGTTCGTTTGAGTGATTTTTTAGATATTTCTCAAAATAGTTGCGCAACGTTTCTTCTAACATGAAATGACTATTGGAGTTACGATTATTTAAATATCGTTGAATCTACTCTTTTGGAAAACCCGCCGTGAACTACCTTATTTACTATTTATATTCAAAAGTTGATAATTTAATTTACTCTTATTATTGATAAAAAATATAGGGTGAATTAAGGGTGATAAAAATGGAGGAGGGAAATATGGAAATCACAATGAACGCTATCGAAGTGATGGGAACAGTAGACAAAGAAAGCCGGCTTCATATTGATGAACCACTACCGATTGCCGGTCCCAACCGTGTCCGTGTCATCATTCTATTTCCTTCTGAGGATATAGATGAAAGAGAGTGGCTTCGAGCAGCAGCAGCTAATCCTGCTTTTGAGTTCTTAAAGGATCGGGCAGAAGACATCTATAAGCCAGCCGATGGAAAGCCATTTCAGCCATGATAAAGGGTAAAGTTGTCCTGCTTCCTTTCCCGTTCGACGATCTATCGGTGGCAAAAGTGCGGCCAGCAGTTTGCCTGACGGAGCCTATTGGACCTCATAATCATATCGTTCTGGCATTCATTACCAGCCAGATTCCACCAGACATATTAGAGACTGATTTGTTACTAGATGCACGCCGGGCAGATTTTGCACTAACTGGGTTAAAGGTCTCATCTACGCTCCGTTTACATCGTCTTATGACGGCGACCACTTCCCTGATTCGGCGTGAGTTGGGGGAATTATCATCCACTATGAAAGCGGAGGTGGACAAGCGATTACGGGAGTTGTTTGAGCTATGAAAGGATTTGACTGTGTTTAAACAAAAGATTTAAGTTTTGCGCAATCAATATCGAAAACTTTATAGGTAATGAATACAACTGATATTATCAGAAATCGGAAGTTTTGTGGCGATTGTTTTGACTTCGCCTTTAATGAGCTTTGCGAAGTGCAAACCAAACCAAATGAGAAATTACGAATTACAAATTAAAAGTTGAATGGTAACAGGAGTGAGGGGCTTGGTAGCAAAAAGGGTTTTATATGCAAGAATAATATCTTGAATCAATGACAATATATAATGTGGTGTTGCCAAAAATGCAAAAAACAATTGAGGTTGTATATGAAAATGAAGTGTTTAAACCTTTAGAGAAGGTGGAATTACGGGAAGGCAGGAAAGCAAAAGTTACAATAGAAAAGGAAAAGGGAATCATCACATTAGAAGACATTAAAGAATTAAATGAAGAAATCGTTGAGAGTTCCAAGGAACTTGTTAAGAAATACCGCTTATTGCCAAACGATGCACTTATTGCTGCTTCTTGCGAACATTATGGAAGAAATAAAATAGCTACTTTTGATTCTGATTTTAAAAGAGTTGATTTTTTAGAGGTCATTACGCCAGAATGATTTCTTTCGTCCGTGATATAAAGATGGCAACGATTGCTGCTTCACTCTGAACCAATGTGCTGAGTATGTCTCTGGCACTGTTGGAATGGGTAGGTTTTGGACTATCCCAGGTGTAAGCAGAAGCGTTATACGCTAGAATCACACGGATTACTACGAAGGTTCCGGAGGACCGGGTCAGAAAACGAAAACAGTTCTCGCTTTGGGAGAACAAGCGAGCAAGCCTATATTGTATTGCCGAGCGTAAAGGCGAAAAAAGGAACTGGGGCTGTGTGACGAACCGATAGAACAAGTAGGAGTTCGTAATGGCACAAAATCTTGTGGAGTTCGAGCAATTAATTGTAAAATGCAAATTGAAATTTAGTCACAAAAGCTTAAATAATGCTGAGATATATATAGAAATATAAAGAGAGAAAAAAATGCCCGCGGAATTAACAAAAGAGGATATTTTTAGACTGTTTGC
>CAZOEM010000369.1:0-3632 GCA_964578735.1 uncultured Halobacteria archaeon
CTTTGGAGGGGAGTTATGTATTATATGTTCCCTATGATTGTACGAAGTTAAGGTTATTATTATAGAGGATTGATTTATACCGATTTAGTACAATGGGAAAAGGCAGTAAAAGATTATAGCAAGGCAATAGAACTAAACCCAAATTTTATTGAAGCTTATAATAATCGAGAAAATGCTTACGCACATTTAAAATTATACAACGAAGCTCTAGAAGACTTTAATAAGGCAATAGAACTAAATCCGAATCTTGCAGAAGCTTACAGTAATCGTGGAAATGCATATTCCGAGAGAGAAAACCTTGATAAGGCAATAAAAGATTATAAAACAGCATTAAAGTTAAATCCAAAATTTGCTATGGCTTATTATGGCCTGGGGATAGTTTATAGTGGATTAGAGGAATACAATAAAGCGATTGAGAATTATAGTAAAGCAATAGAACTAGATCCAAGTTTTGAAGCGGCTTATTGTAATCGTGCAAAAGTTTTTAACGCATTAGGACAATATGAGAAAGCAATAGAAGATTGCAATAAGGCAATGGAACTAAATCCAAATGTTGCTCTGACTTATAACAATCGTGGTAGTGCTTATTGTGGTTTAAAAAAATACGAGAAAGGAATAAAAGATTACAACAAAGCAATAGAATTAGATCCAAGTTTAGATATCGCTTACAGGAATCTTGGAATAGTATATTTTAGGACAAATAAGAATTTAGACGATGCTATAAACAATCTCAAAAAAGCCAGGGAGATTTTAAAAGGGGAATATGATAAAGAAGAAATGCTTTCACTCATAGAATGGGTAAAAGCAAGAAAAGCGATGAATAATAAGCAATGGAATAAATTTAGAGAACACATGAAGGAAGCAAAAGAGATTCTTGAGAATATTAAGAATCCCGCATCACATTGTGCTGTACACTCTATTGAAATTTCGTACTTGGATGAAAAACTTGATAATGCCCTGTCTATTCCAAATCCAAAAGAGGCACTAGAGCACATCGATGTGATTTTAAGAGATTTTCTAAAAAAAATACCGAAAGTAGAATTAGTAGAGGTGGAAGCGCAGATATTCATGGCAAGATTCAAATCTTTTGCAATTTTGTCCACCTTTCTTGACTCTATTATGAGTATTAATAAAAATTCGAATTTAGAGAGGATAAAAAACGTATTCACCGAATTGTGTGAAAATTGTAAAAAGGTGGAAAAGGAATTTGAGGCTAATAATTTTACCATAGGAAAAAGGGCAATCGTGGATATAGAGGATATTATACATAGAGATGGAACTGAAATTGTGGAGGTAATTAAAAATTCACCTATTTTATCCAGAAAAGAAGCAGCGATAAATAAACTATCTGATTCTTGGAGACAGCTAAGTTCAGCAATAAGGGCATTAAATGGACTTTCAAGTTATGAAACTCAAAATATTATCTTGCAGAGACAGATATATGAGAAGATTAGCAAAACAAAAGAAATTGCCGGAAGCATCTTAAAAGAACAGAAAGAGCTTAGAAAAGGTTATAAAGAAATTTTAAAGACCGTATACGAAACTAAAGATATTTTGATAAAAGAAAACGTAGTAAGTATGAAATATACAATTGAAATAAAACCGCCGCTTATTTCTTCGATTTCCCCTGTAACTGGGAAATTTGTGATAGACATACCTATTGGAAATGCAACAGAAGAAAAGATGGAAGAGATAGAAAGTACGTTTAGAAATCTGACAAAAGAGGGAAAAAGAATATTTCTGAGAGGGATAGAAAAAATAGGAATTGATAAGAAGATTTTTGGAAGATTAAATGTGTTAAGAAGAAGTAACTCATAAATCCTAATAAAAGTAAATACAAATAATTGTGTAAAAAGGAAAAAAGCCCAGCAACAGGGATGCACCCGAATTTATTCGGGTGTGGAATGGTTGGGGCTTAATTTAATACAATAGAAAAGTGAAGAGAGGTAAGCAATGATTGAAGTTCGACCAGAGGGATGCATAAGCGAACCATGTTCGGATATATCGCTAAATGGGAGGGGCATGGGAGTGTATGTTGCAAAAGATAAAATCTTGGCTTGAACCCATCTTATACAGAAAGATAAGAGAGATAGTAGCACCTTTTAGCGAGGAAGGTATAAACGTAAAAGAAGTTCATAGTGCTGGTTGGGATGGACACGTTTTGGCCACAGAATTTCAGGCAGGTAAAAGACCTGCATATTTCACGCCAATTACAGTAATTATTAGTGAGGGATACGGTGTATGGGAGCTAGAACTCCCTAAAGATGTACGGAAGAAGTTAGTCGATATGACATTGAAGATAGAGACAGTTCGTACACATGGTTTGTTGCACGCACGAGACAAGGGAAATAGCGCTAGTGTTTTTGTAAACGATCACCTTGTGGACAAAATGTATTTGGTAAAGCCCCATCCCCACGGAGAGTATTACGGAGTTGATAGCAGAAGACCTTTCCCTATATATTCCTTTATTGATAGAGATAAAAATTCCCAGACAATACGAGTGGAGACCGATAAGGAGGTATGGTGGGATATAGATCGGGTGACATTAGAGCCCATAGTAATAAGAACAGAGCTTAGACCAGAAATTGCAATGATTACTGGTGCGATTATTTCAGCCACCATAGGAGGTATTGTAAGCTTTTTTGTATAATGTGTGTCTGTTCACCAAAGGAGTATAACAGAGCGTATCTGGCTCCGGTGTTACGTACCTTCGCCCCAATTCTGCTTACTCAGAACTTCTTTTACACTAAAAACGTTATCTTATCCCCTTCGCTTTATCAAGTATATCGCAGCCACTATCCCAATTATAGCGAACAAAAATTCTGCTAAGGCTATCCTTGTGAATAAAAGCACCAAGGTAATTCCAATCAATATCCCACGCTTTTTGTTCATTGTTACTGAAATATTTGGTGGTTTGTTTTAATGCTTATTTATCCAAGTTCAATAAAAAATCGAAAAGCTTTTATATCCCTTCATGCATAGTAATTTCAGGCAGGCTTCGTACAAGCTATTGGAGTGAATTCTACCAAAAATGGACGTAATGATCAATCATCACTCAAAAAATTGTGTAGTAGCATTAAAGGGGCATGGTCCCAAATTTTATCTTCTTTGAGCAAAGGTTTAAGTATATACCATGTATAGTACCAATTAAAGTCAATTATGGGACAGCCTCTTCAATCCTAGGACTGCTCTATTTATTTAGACGTAGAGGCGCTAGAAAAAAATAGAATAAGCGAATGCCCCCATCACCTTTGATTATAAAGCCCAATAAGGGCTTCTTTTTGTTGATATCTTAAATTGTGAGACGGCCTCTTCATTCGAGGGTTTATAATCTAACAAAGCATGGCCGTTTCGCATCAACATGGTCTATAAGTATTTATAGAACCAGTAGATAATTTATTAACGAAGGTTTGTTAGCAGTTGTATATCTTTTTAAGAGGCGACAAAATTGGAAATTATACAAACGAAGCTTACCCCAAAGCTGTTAGAAGAAGTAGAAAAGCTAATAAAAGAAGGTCTTTACGTAGACAGAGACGAAGCAATTCGAGACGCCATCAGAAGATTAATACGAGAGATAAGATACTCCGTGGGGGAAGAAAACCTCTTAAAGGATGCGGAATGGGGACTTTATG
>CAZOEM010000370.1:0-3619 GCA_964578735.1 uncultured Halobacteria archaeon
GAGCGAAAGATAGAGAATGCAACGGAATATGCAAAAGCGATTTTAAAGGATTTGAAGATTATTGGCGGCATACCAATACCGATAAATCTATTTGAGAAGATATTTGAGCGAAAAGATAGGAGTAAAGACGTATTCAAGTATATTGAGAGCTTTATGGTGGAAATAGCGAAGAAATACGTGCCTGTGTTGATATTGGATGAGTTACAGGTGATTGGGGATGTAAAAATTGATGATTTGTTGATCTACAAGTTATTTAATTTCTTTATCCGATTGACGAAGGAGTTGCATCTGTGTCATGTGTTTGCGGTTTCGTCTGATTCGCTCTTCATCGAACGAGTTTATAGCGAGGCTATGCTGGAAGGGCGATGCAGGTATCTGCTAGTAGATGATTTTGATTACGAGACGACCGCGGCGTTTTTAGACTTGCATGGTTTTTCTGCTGATGAGAAGAGGGTAGCGTTGGAATACTGCGGCGGAAAGCCAGTGTGTCTGCTCGAACTCGTGAACTACGAAAACAGGGAAGAAAAAGCCAAGGAGATGCTTCGAATAAGGCGGAGCCAGATAGACCAGAGAATAGGGGTATTAAAGGATGTGCGCAAGAAGGTCTTATTTGAAGGTGTCGAGCTTGAAATATCGTATGACAACGTCATGAATATTCTTGCGCGCTTTTCAGAAGCAGAAAGTTATGAATATGTGCGGGTAATAGCAGATGTAACGTATCTCGTTAAGAAGAACATTCTCTTTGTTGATCAGGCAAACGGTATCATAAAGCCGCAGTCGAGGCTGAATTTGCTTGCAATAAGAGAAATACTCCGCAGAGCCGAGGGAAAATAAGTGGTATCCTCTTCAAATTAAAGGGTAACTCAAAAATTATATAGAGAATCATCGATGATGCCATCATTTTTGACAGGTGCCATACACACACAAAAGTTTTATTATGCCCCAATTTCAACTAGAATAGATATACCAGTAAAGTAAAAGGTATTACCATGAACAGATCACAAATCACAAAGGAAGAAATCAACGGCAAAGAAGCATAAGATAAAAATAGACCGTATCAAAGTGCAAGTCAGACCGCGAAGAAGTTGGGTGTACGTATGTATATATATATGTATAAATATGTCTATGATCGGGTCAGTGAGCGCTTTCGCATGCCTTCGCTTGCGGAACGGATTAGGGCAAGGAAGTTTCCAGAGAAAGACTACGATACAAATTAGGATGAAGGCTGTGTTTTCAGTCCATTACCAATCAATTTGGAGAGGATACGAAATATTCTTTTATTACATTTGTGTCATTGAGCAAATATCTGGAGCGGCCTATACCAGAGAGTAGAAACATGGAAAGGAGGGCTGATGAAGTGGGCTGGAGAAAGTGATGTAATCTTCGAATAGGTCTTCTTCGTTTTCCATAAATATCATGATGTTACCACTGCCTTTACCCAAATATCCGATAACGCTTTAAGTTTGTGGTCTTCACGTAAAACCGTTTGGACAAACTCTTCAGGCACAGAAAGAGAAATCTCCTTCGTCCTTCCATATCTACCTCTGTTTGCAATCTTTGCGTTAATCAATCCCAAAAAGTCCAAATCCAGGATCAAATCGACCGAACGCCGCTGCGTTAACGGCGCTACACCCATACGGACACACAAGCTCCGATACATATCGTATACTTCGCCGCTAATGAAACATTCTTCGTTCTTTTCTCTGGTTAATGCGAGCACACTACCTAAAAAAATCTTAGATTGTAATTGTAGTGTTTTTACCACTTCCGCCATACTATTAGCATCTATCATTTCACTAGCAAGCCTTACATGTTCCTCAGATACCCTATTTGATTTTGAGAGCTCAGCAACCTCTCCCGATTCTCTTAGCAGTTCGAGAGCACGCCCAGCATCTCCATTCCTCTGCGCAGCAAAAGCAACGCAAAGCGGTATCACCGCATCGTCAAGTGCAGAATCAGCAAACGCCTTTACTGCCCTCTCTGCCAGAATATCCTTTAACTGGTCGGCATTGTAAGGTGGGAATTTTATTTCTTTCTCTCCAAAAGATGACTTTACCCGCGGGTCCAGTAGTTCAACGAAGGTCAGGTCATTCGAGATGCCTATTACGCTTACCTTCGCCTTATTCAGATCGCTATTTATGCTTAAAATGTTATATAATGCTTCGTCTCCTTTGGTTACTATTTTGTCCATTTCATCTAATATGAGTACTATAAACCTATCTTCTGCATCTATCCCCTTTTTTAGCTCAGAAAAAACCTGATATGTAGGCCAGCCAAGCGGAGGAACAGGTCGAGCAAAAACTCTCGCTAAATAAGCAAAAACTCGATGCTGAGTATCATGTATCTCGCAATTGATGTATATAAGAGAGCAATTAGAGGTTTGTGTTATTTCCTCTAATTTTTTACTCACATATCTTACCGTAGCGGTCTTCCCTGTACCGATCTCACCGTAGATCAAATTATTTGTGGGTGCCTTTCCCTTTAATGCTGTGCCTATTATATCAGTCAGACTAGCTATTTGCTCTTTACGGTGTGGCAGATTTTCAGGAATATAGGTACTGCGAAGGACCTCTTTATCTGCAAATATTTCACTTCCACCTTCGGAGTGGTTTTTCATTTATTCATAAAAAGCGCCGTTAGTATAAAAGAGTATAAGCGCGGATACGGAGATTCTTAGAAATGGAACTGGGAACAAGTATAGAAGGGGAGATAGAAGGAAAAAGTGAGATAAAATCAAGAGCTTCTTTTCTATATCCTCCAAGCCAGCATCATGCCAAAAATGCTAGTTATTCCCCGTAGTGGGATGGTAGTTGGTAAAACCAGTTCCTTACGTGCAAGCAGTAGTAGTGCTTCTTCCCGGTTCATCGCCGCCGTCTTCGAGTCAGTAAATGGCAGTTCACAATTAGGATTTAATTCGGCCGATCGGTTACAGGCAGAAAGAGCTTCCTCATATCTGCCTAGCTTTCTCAGCGCGTAACACTTCATACACCACGCACCATCAATCATCAAGAGGGTTTAATAAAAGGGTGGTATTACATGCTTCAAGAGCCTTATTATAATTTTTACATTTCACTAGTGCTTTTGCAGCGGCATGCCACACTGTCGTATTTCCAGGATCCAGTTTTGTTAGCAATTGAAATGTCAATGACGCATTGAGATAATCGCAGAAATACTCAAAGTTCTTGCCTATTTCATACAAGTCTCTTGCATAAGTATTTTGAGCGATGTCCGGATCCAAGGCTATTGCTTCTTGTATTGGGCCTTCCGATGCATACACTATATTTGCCTTGCTGTCATCCCAGAAAGAAAAAAAAGAACCATCAGGAGAAGTGATCGGTGCCGAAAAAATCCTAAATGTGGTATCGGTTGGCGGTTCATATATTTGAAGCACCAGACTCTTCCTATTTTGAAGAAATTTAGCTTCTTCTTTTTCTCGGGCTCTATATATATCGAATGTTGGAAAGCACATAACCTTCTCTTCTTTCTTCCTTTGTGTACGTGCACCCACAACGAACCCCCTGGACAAAAAGGGCCGAAAGAAGCTTGCAATTAGTTTCTTTTTTTGTCAAGTAGGGCTCATAGTCCACCTACTATTGGAGTATTGGCTCCGAGGTTACTA
>CAZOEM010000371.1:0-3612 GCA_964578735.1 uncultured Halobacteria archaeon
TTTGCTATTTTTTTACTATTTTTGTAAAAATGTCACTTGGTCAATACTGCATCCTCAAGTCTACGGGCGTTGCATTCCAGGATTTGATTACTGCGATATTGGTTTTTGAAGCGTTAGAATAATAAAGAAAAGATATCAGGAATACCTCGATGGCAATCCACGAATAGATGAATTTTGTATCACAAATGGTCGCTGTTTAAAGATAGAGAATCAATTGTTATTCGATTGTGTGACGTTTGTGATAGAGAACTTAAAAGAATTCGCCTTGCAAGCGATGCTGAAATTCTTAAAACGATAACCGAAAAGCAAATAGCAATTTTAGATAGTCTTGACACTAATGAGCAATACAGAACTTTGTGTGGTGATTTTGAAGGTGCTGAGCGGGTTCAATGTTCATTTGAAGATGGTAGAGTAGAAATAAACCCGAAGCAAAAAGAAGCAGTAGAATTTTCTGTTGGTGTTAAAGATTTGTTTCTTATTTTGGGACCACCAGGAACTGGAAAGTCTACGCTAGTTCTGGAGATTAGGAGAAATCAATGTGTCTATCCCACACATGGATCACTATCTGGTTTATCAAGTAACTAAAGATTATAAAGATTATATTCTTTTTTAACACGAGTTTTTTCTTTAAAAAAGTGGAGGTTAAAAGATGCAAATTGAAATACTTGGTACGGAATCACTGGGCGTTCGAGGTCTGAGCTGTCTGGTAGAAGTCAAAGATCGGAAGATAGTCATTGACCCCGGGTTAGCATTGGGCTACAATCGCCATGGGCTGCTCCCGCACCCATTGCAGGTATCTGTTGGCGAGTCAGTCCGTCAGAAGATCCTGACGGTGCTGGAAGATGCAACTGATGTCGTGTTCAGCCATTTTCACGGTGACCATGTCCCCTTAGTGGATGCAAATCCATATCAGATGCCTGCGCAGAAGGTAGCCGCCGTATTCCAGGCGCGCACACAAAAGCCCCGGTTCTGGGCTAAAGGCCCCCGTGGCATTTCACAAAACATGTCGCGCCGGTTGCGGTCGCTGCGTATTGCACTGGATAACGAGCTGCCGAATGCCGAAGAACAAAGCGATGGACTCCTGTCATTTTCCATTCCGGTCCCACATGGTCAGCGTGGTGAACACCTTGGCATGGTAATGATGACGCGGATAGAAGAGGAAGGCGAGGTATTTGTGCATGCGTCTGACATCCAACTGCTTGATGAAGCGACAGTGTCACGTATCACGTCCTGGCAGCCGACGATTGTGCTGGCTTCGGGCCCGCCGCTGTACTTGCCACATATATCGCGTAAACAACGTGCAATGGCATGGCAGAATGCGGTACGACTTGCGCATAACGTTGACACGTTAATACTCGACCACCATCTAATACGTTCTAGGGCCGGATGTCAGTGGCTGGATAATGTTTCAGCCACTACGGAGCACCGGGTATGCTGCGCTGCTGATTTCATGGGACGGCATCGCACTCCGCTCGAAGCGTGGCGGCAGCGTCTGTATGCTGAGATGCCGGTGCCTGAGGGATGGCATGACGCCTATGCTCGTGGTGCAGTGGACACGGGACCATACAGGGATCGAATACGCAGAGTAGAAAACTGGTGAAGTTGAACGTTATAGCGAATCTAAATGAGATTTTATAGCTCTTTGATTCTTCTTATTATACTTGTGCTCTTTCTTCGACTTCTACTAAATCACCATTCAAATCGTCTTTGCTACATTATTCTCATTTTCAAACGATTGTTCATCTTTCGAAATTCTTTTATTTTATACAACTGACTGATTTCCTTCAGGTCGATTATGTATTCAAATAGAATTCCAAGGTCAAATAATTGTTTCATTATGGAGAGTCGTTTCAACTCAGGAATGAGCAGCATCAACCCTGTGCCACCTTTAAAAATCAGATTGATGCAATTTTCAACCAAAATCCCAAGCAATTCAAAGGCATATATTGCTTTTTCTATCAGTATTGGGTCTGCGTTTGTTTCTCTATGCTTATTCGTTATCCATTTTCGTTCAAAACATGTTCTGCTAATCATTTTTCGTCCAGTAATCTACTATTACCACATTTTACAAAAATGTGGCATTGGTGGATTTTGTACTCATGCACATAGTCCGCATCTTTTCTTTTATTTTTCGCCTTTCTGCGTAATCGAGCATCTCCGCCATATTTATGCGGTAATTACAGATTATAGTGGAAAATATCTTCTGGTATTCGCCCATATCCATGAGATTGACCTTTTTCGTCTCCATAAACAAATCCACAAGTATCTTCTCTATTTTTGCAAAACAATGGTTTTTCGGCTCACGAGAAGAGATGGAGTATCTTAATATAACCGTCTGGTTTTTTAGTTCCACATATTTTTCCGTTTCACTTTTGCGTGGATTTAGATAGGTATTGTAGCCATTATCTGTTAGAAAATCTTTTAATGCCTGTAGAAAATCTTTATCTGTATAAACGAAAGTGACAATAATTGGCTTGGCAGGTGGTGAAAGAAACCTTTTATCTGTTCCGTACTCCAGCAAGAGAAATCAAGGACTGGGAACTTATCTTTTATTAACGCTCCAATTTCTTCTACGGGCTTTCTATCCAATACAAAATCATGTTTTATTGTGGAATACCAGCCTCTGCCTGCGCCATAGATAACGTTTTCGGTTTTCAAGAGATAGAGATATTTTTTCAGTGTGTCTTTTTTGTAGTCAATTTTTTTCTCATTAAAATAGTTCCTCAAGTCGTTTATATTGAACCGTAACTTCGAATTATTTTAGAGAATATATACCATCCAAGTGCCTTATCCTAGTCCATTATTTTTTTGGGGGGACTTCAGGGGCTATTTTTCCATGTCCCTTATATAGGGGGCGTATGGGGAACATAATTTATAAAGATTTTTTACTTTAATTTTTCGTTAAATACTAAAATAAGGCTTTATAGTGCTATTATGAATTATATGTCTCCTATATTTGGTCGAAGTTAAGGTTAAAAAATATTATCAAATATTTTATATAAACTAAGTTGCATTAATTTTAATGTTAAATATATTGCTTTTCTCTTTAGATATGTAACATATATCGTTGTAGGTCCTGTACTTAAGTATGGTGCATGTGATTAACAAGGTGAAGAACAAAGAGTGGTAACCGATGATAGGAGTTCGACCAAAGGGAGGTATATGCGAACCTTGTTCGGATATAACACCAAATCGGATGGATATGCGAATGAGTTCGGATATACCGAAGTTATACGCCATTGCCTTTATATATTAGAACGACCCACAATATAACAGGAGGTAGAAATGGAGCGGGATCAATTATTTGAACGCATTGTGTTAAACCCCAAAATTATGGTAGGAAAACCAGTCATTAGAGGCACGCGGTTGACAGTGCAGTACATTTTGAATCTATTGGCACATGGAGCAACTGTTGATGAAATTCTCCAAGAGTACAAGGGATTAACAAAAGAGGATATTTTAGCCTGTTTATTTTACGCTTCGGAAACACTTGAAAACACAACATTTATGCCTTTAGTAGAGGCGGTTTAGACCTGCGTTTTCTTGTAGATGAATGCACGGGACCTGCGGTTGCTAAATGGTTGCGGAGTTCACATCACGAGGTATTTTCCG
>CAZOEM010000372.1:0-3610 GCA_964578735.1 uncultured Halobacteria archaeon
TGAATATCCGAAAGAAGTTCCGACTGTTGGAATTATATCATCACAACTTGTTTAGGACAAACTACCACAGGGCGATATTTATCGGTCCTTTTTATTTATAAAAAGACAAAAGAAATATTAATATTGAGTGCCAGAGACATGGCAAAAAAGGAGAGAAGACAATATGTCAAAAAGTAAATCAAAAAACCTGCCTCGTTTTGGGTCTCTTAATGAACTTGTAAAGTTCTTTGATACCCATGACCTCGGTGAATATTGGACTGAGATGCCTGAGGCACATTTTGAAGTGGAAATCAAGAGGAAAACGCATCTCTTTGCCATTGACACTGAACTTGCTAACAAATTGACAGAAATTGCGGAATCACGTAAAATCTCTTCCGAGGCTCTTATCAACGTCTGGTTGAAAGAGAAAATTCAGGAACAGATGTAGAGGCAAAGGCAGAGATAGAGGGAATGAATAAAAGAAAGCTATGCATATTATACCAATGAAAATCTTTGTTAGTTCAACGTATTTGGACTTGAAGGAATATCGGGCTGAAGCAAAGAAGGCGATAGAAGAAAGTGGAAACGAATTTAATATTTAAGTGATTAAAGGAGATTAGATATACAGTTATTGTCAAGTACACATAAATCTTGGAGAGTATTTGAATATGGGCGATTACTCTAAAGGAAATGGAGCTGGGAGGCGATCAGTAGAAATGCTTCAGAATGTAAGAGTCTTTATAGCTTCCCCGGGTGATGTAGCAAAAGAGCGAGAATACTTGCGAGAGGTTGCTGATAAAATAAACCAATCAATCGCCCATGAATTTGGATTCCACTTAGAAATTGTGGGTTGGGAAACTAATGTTATTCCTGATATGGGCGAACGACCACAATCAATTATAAATAAGCAGATTGGATCATACGATATTTTCATCGGCATCATGTGGAAAAGGTTTGGGACACCTACAGGAGAAGCGGAATCTGGCACTGAGGAAGAATTCAATCTTGCCTTCGACTGCCGTGAAAAGTTTGGTACCCCTCGCATCATGTTTTACTTTAATCAAGAACCATTCATGCCCCGTAACCAGAATGACTTAAAGCAAATGGAAAAAGTGATAGAATTTCGGGACCGTCTGTTTCAAGAAGGACTAGCTTGGTCCTACGAGGGGGCTAAAAAGTTTAAGGATGTTATAGACATACATTTGTCTAAACTTATAGCACAATGGAGTAAAAAGAACGAAAAAGGGACAGCAGACTTTGAAAAAAGAACCGTGTTTAAACCTTATTTCGCCCATCCCTATCCAATGCAGGAAAACTTTGTCGGTAGGCAAAAAGAACGGTCGTTACTCTCGGAATGGCTGGAGAATGATCCTACTCCAATGCTATCATTAGTAGCGGTTGGTGGAATGGGGAAATCAGCTTTGTCATGGTATTGGCTTACTGAAGATTTACTGAAGAAGGGTAAGAAATTTGAGGGGGTGATCTGGTGGTCATTTTATGATAAGGAATCGAGTTTTGAAAGATTTTTAGAAAATTCTATCAGTTACGCAAGTGGCGGGAAAATCAACCAAAAAGAAATAGAATCAACCTGGGATAAAATGCAAGTTTTTTTCAATCTATTCAGAAATGCTAAATTCCTTTTGGTCCTCGATGGTTTAGAGCGGTTGTTACGGGCATATGTTGGCTTGGGGTCGCCTTATCAGGGCGATACACTAAAAGAGGATGAAAATCAAGATTTCCGGACTTGCACTGATCCAAATGTAGCTAAATTCCTCCAATGGCTTTCTGCGGGATACCCACGGAGCAAAACCCTTATTACCACACGTCTTTTTCCCAAAGAACTTGATGTAATTGCCGGATGCCGAAGAGTAAATTTAGAGATTATGGATAAAGAAGATGCTGTGGTGTTTTTTGAAAAGCAGGGCGTTGAGGGAACAAGAGCAAAAATTGAAGAAGTTTGTAGTGTTTACGGTTTTCATCCTCTTTCTTTGAGGCTTCTTTTTGGTATGATTGTTCAGGATATGAAATACGAGGGTGATATCAAAGTATGGACGAAATACAATCCATTGCTGGAGTTAGTTCCAAAAGAGCACAACATCTTAGAACTCGCTTACAATTCGCTGGACGAGAAGAAGCAGCGTTTAATCAGCAGGATTTCCGCATTTAGAAGTCCTATGGGTTACAATGCAGTTGTCATCTTCAACGATTTTGGAAGTGAAGAGCAATTCAACGACGTTCTGCGTGAACTCGTGGATCGAGGCTTGCTTTTCAGGGAAGAGAAGAGCGTTAAATTTGACATGCATCCAATTATGAGGCGGTATTGCTACGAGGAGAGATTAACGGGCAAAGAAAAAGTTCATTCCCGCCTCAGGGATTATTTTGCTGCAATTCCTGAGCCGGAAAAGATTGAGTCCGTGGATGATTTGGCACTTGTTATTGAATTGTATCATCACACAGTGAGAGCAGGAGGATATAATGCGGCAATGCATTTATTTCAAGATAGACTTCATTATGACTTATATTATAGATATGGAGCATGTCAAACCATAATTGAACTTCTTAGTGCTCTTTTTCCAGATGGTGAAGATAAACCACCAAGATTAAGAGAAAAAGGTGCTCAGGCATGGACAGAGAATGTACTTGCAAATTCACTTTCGTCTTCTGGTCAGCTCAGACGAGCAATGCCGCTGTATGTGATGGCAAATGAAATTGATGAAAAACGTGGGAAGCGAGATGATTTTGCCATTGGTTTGAGTAATCTTGCACTAGCGGTTCAGATAACGCTTGGGGAGCTCAATGTAGCTGAAAACAACTTGAGACATGCAATTGAGATAGATTATGAACTTAAAGATATTCTTCAAAGAGCCTGCGACTACCAAAATTTTGGACTACTCTTGGCTTATAAAGGAAAATTTGAAAATGGTAGAGTAGCACTTGCTAAGGCTTTAACAACATTCAAAGGGAAAGGACAAACATTTAGGGAAGGATACGTTTGGTGCTTCCTTTCTTTGCTTGGTCTTTTAGAGAATGATATAGGATCAGCTCTCAAATCAGCTAAAAATGGAAAAAGCAAATTGTCTTTTAAGGAAGTCGTAAAAGAAAGTATTTTGGCAGAATACATCCTCGGTGCCGCCTACCTAATGAAAGGAAATTTTATAGAAGCCGAGAAGCATTTAACCGAAGCGCTAACCGGTGACAGGAAAATAAATCTTGTGGATTTGGAGCCGGACATTCTTTTGGAGTTTGCGAAACTTTGGTTTAAACAGAATCATAAAGAAGAGGCATTGAAATTTGCGGATGAAGCGTTGCAGATTGCGGACAGATGCGAATACCGCTTGAAGCAGGCGGACATACACAATTTTTTAGCGGAGTTTTATCTGGATGCTGGCGAGTTGGAGAAGGCGAAAAAGCATGGTGAAATCGCAAAAGAGAGAGCGGAGTGTGGTTATAAGCCGGCATTAGAGAAGGCGGAGAAACTGCTGGATAAAATTAAAATTTAATAAAATAAATAAACATCTAATTTCATAATGATCCCGCCTTTCGTTGAATTGAAACAGTCGACCCTTTTAGTGCCACAAAATAGTCAGTTTCTGAGAGAAGATATTTCAAGAAATCGTGGTAAATCTATTAC
>CAZOEM010000373.1:0-3594 GCA_964578735.1 uncultured Halobacteria archaeon
GCAGATGCACTCTTTTAGGGTTGTAGCCTATACAACGCTGAAAGTCAGGTTATAATCCACAAACGCTTATTCGTTAAGCACAAGGTACCACTCTTGTGAAATAAGGTAAATACAAAGGGCATATTTCCTTCAAATATATAAACCAATCTTGGAGGTACTAATATTTTCTCATCTGGGTATAAATTCCTCCCCATTTTTTCCTCCTTCTCGTTTTTCATATTTTTCCACTCTGTGTTAAAAGCCCCAACCATGCCACCCCGGAATAAATTCCGAGGCATCCACGATGTTGTGGCATCTCTTAAATTAATCTTTCTGCTAATTTGTATTTCCTCCAAGATTCAACGAGCTTAATAAACTACTCCTTTCTTATAGGAATAAATGAAGCGTATCGTCCTCTTCAAAAACATCCCCCAATTCCACTACCAAATCCCCACTTATTCTTGGTGCTGCCGAGATTGTTGAAACCGTTTAATGTTATTGGTATAGGGTTAATCCATTCTTCGGGACTGATAATTCCATCAATTTTCGACGGGGTTGTGGTGTATGTTGAGCTGACCGACCACGAGTGGTGTTGGGATGTAGTTCTCCCAGGGCTGCATTAGGGGGCAATTGTCATCACCTGAATATCTACTGTAAGGTATGTCACCAATTCCATCACCAGTTGCATCCACTTCATCATAACCTGCCCAGTAGTTTCCTAAATAATTCGTATAAATATTTCCATTGTAAGTATAGGTTATTTTTTCAGTAGAGTTCCAGATATTTTTTTCGTTTTTTTCTATTAAAGTTACGTTCATAGTCGTAATCCAATAAACCTTCTCCCCCAAATAATATTCCAACGAAGAAGTTGCGTTTTGAGAACTGAGAATTAATTCGTCGAGTCCTCCTGCTTTACCCAATCTCACATATATCGGTAGACTATATACACCACCGCCTATAATTTCAAATGTAGCGTTTTTATAGGCATCACCCGCTCTCGCTTCAATTTTTACTGTTCCTGGACCACCTATATTATCAAATCCTTGATAAACAGTAGCGCCTACTAAAGCGCCACCAGCATAATGATATCGCATGCTCACAGGAACGCCAAAAAGTGGATCGTATTGAGGTCGGTGTACAAATACAATTTGTGGAAATCCCAAATTAAAGTTGTTCATGTAAATTTTGTTTCTTGAAGAATATTCGAGCAATATTCCATCATCATTATGTAAAACGTTGTTGTTAGTTATCGTGTTGTTGCTCGAATCATACAGCCCAATACCATTGTCGTTGTTCGATACGTTGTTATTGATTATAGTATTGTTATCCGAGTAGATTAAATTGATGCCACGGCGATTGTTAGATGTCAAAGTATTGTTAATCAGGGTGTTGTTGATTGATCCAACGGAACATATCCCAAAGTAGTTTTTGAATGATTCAATGTTTTCTACTCTTGAACTGTTAGTATAGGCAAGCAGTAAACCATATCTATTGTTTTTTAGAATTAAATCTTTTACCGTCATATTTGTACAGTCTATAAGAGCTACGAAACCTGCGTCAGCGGGTATCGTCTTATCTCTTTGCCCAATCCAATAATATATTGGCTTCCCGTCTACCGTGTTGCTCGTATCTATATCATGGATGTATAGGTAGCCAAAAACACCAAAATTGTAACTGTTCTTAGACATTGTGTTGTTATTCAAAGTATTATCCCACGATTCATACATCCATATACCTACTTCGTTATTCTTTGCTATGTTGTTCTTCAGTACATTGTCACTAGTATTATCCAGGTAGATTCCCCCATAGTTGTTTGATACATTATTGTTGGAAACATTACAACTAGCGATACTTTCCAGATAAATTCCTGCTTTACCGTCTCCGACTGCCCCTGTCAACGTAAACCCATTAATATTCACGTCATTCGCGGTCACTTCAAAGACGTGATCATTCTGACTGATGGCATGGACAAAACAATCTCTATAACCATTTCCCGATTTCAGCGTCAAACGCTTGTTTACATTCACTGCTTCAACATAAGTTCCATCCTTCACGATGATCGTATCTCCAGCAGTTGCGCTGTCAACAGCCCATTGAATCTTAGCGTAATCATCAGGCACGTAAATCGTTGCTGCAGAAGCGTATCCAACACTTACAGACGCTAGCATTGCAAATAGAACTGCAAATGCAAATGTTTTACAAAACCCTTTTCTTTCACTTTTCACTTTTCTCACCTATTTTTGCTTTTATTTCTGCTATTAAGCCCCAACCTCGCCACACCCGATTAAAATCGGGTGCATCCCCGGTATTTAATGCTCTGCTTCTCTTCACTTAAATCTCCGCGAAAAATCTGGCACCGTTATCCCTATTGCTCTCACCCCTCTATATCGTATTATTATATCACTATCTAAGAGTTCGGCATCATCTGCCGCAGTTGGGAATCCAAAACTTATATACAGCACATCTCTATCACGGTCATAGTCAACGTCTAACTTTTCTAGTTCTTCCACCTTTAATGTCGCCTCCATAATACTTCCCTCCTAATTATCCTTTCAACATCAGAAGTTATAAATGTGGTTATAACTTCTCCATTTTCTTCATATATCACAACCGTATATTTAGCTTTATCTATTTTCATTTGTGGTTGAATTCTCACGGCTATATGTCTACCGAATTTCCCCTGCACGATGTAATCAGGATTTTCAATAGCAAGACCAATTCCTTCCGCTAAATTTATGCATTCGAGTTCCGGGTGTCGTTTTAGCATATGGTCTATCCCTGATTGAGTAAGCGTCACCGGATTCTCGAATACTGAACGAAATTTCTTTATCACCCTCAAGCCTTAACCTCCCCCCCTCGGAATAATTGCGGGGCATCCCATTCGTGCTTATAACTTCTGAATATTTTGGTATTCATTGTTTGTATTTGTTTATCTTCATTATAACTATTTCTATCCTCCCAAAGCATGTTATACTTAAATGAGAACTCTCCTCATTTAACTGCTCGTTCCACCAATATTCGCATTGATTTTGGTAAATTAACAATTGGAATTGCAATAGCGATTATAGTAGATAATGCAGTTAAGAATTCCAATAAAATGTGAAAATATCCCCATATTGTTAAACTCAAAAATGAACTCGATGTCGTTAATGCTAAAAGTATCTTTGAGGACATATCGTACTTATAATATTTCTTGCCCAGGCGATCTGTAACTTTTACATTATATTCTGCATCTAACATTGCGTTCCAAATATTTATTCTTGTATCTGTCATATCTCAGCCCCAACCTCGCCACACTCGGAATAAATTCCGAGGCATCCGTGAGTCATAGGCCGTTTTTCCGCATATAAAACGCCTTTTCGAGCTGTTACATCCAAATCCCAACCAAGATAAAAAATAAGAGAAAAGCAGAATTTTAAATTTAACAATCCTGCTTTCATAGCCTATTTTGTTGGTTCTCTTATTTGCCTGCTGGTTTTACGTCTATTCCTCGCGATCGAAGTGTGCGGTAATCGTACTACCTGGACCATATGGGTTGCAACTATAATTTGGTTCACTGCTCATGTAGTTGCCGTTGAAGTCCCAATAACTGAACTTGTGGCCCGAAGCTGGTTT
>CAZOEM010000374.1:0-3554 GCA_964578735.1 uncultured Halobacteria archaeon
CGGACGGACTGCGAAGCGTTTTTGATTAAACTTTTTTAAAAAGTTTAATAGTAGCTATGATGTCGGTGCCTGTGAATGGCTGGTAACAGCCGGGAGGATAAAACGCTGACTATGCGAAGGGATCCTGCTTTGGCGAAACTGAAGAACAGGTGAGATAGATGCACAAATCAAGTAGGAAATCGGTGAAGGTATGCTCAGGAGAAAGACGCTATGCCGATTGCCGAAATGGTCTGGGTATTGAAGCAATCTGTTGGAAGTTGGTGAGAAAAGAGCAAAAGAAAAAGAAATATCATTCCTTGATTGACAAGGTCTGGAATTGGAAGAATCTTAACGAAGCATGGAAGAAAGTGAAGAAGAACAAAGGAGCTGCTGGAATAGTATAAACTCCTCATGGATTTGGTTTGAAGCTGGTACATTGCATGGTAAAGATATACCCATTATACCATTCATTATAAACATTTCTGATGAAGAGATTGAAGAATTTATAAAGCAATTGCCTCCATTTATAAGTCAAATCCAGGTAATTACAAATGTAAATGAGTTAATTGACATTGTAAGTGGTTATACATTTAAATTCGTGGATGTATTTCCTAAAGACAAAGAAGAATTAAACAGAAGAGTTTTGAAAAAATTGAAACAAGTTAAATTAACTTTTATTTTAAAAAATGGTAACTACTCAGGTCAGTCAAAAAGGAGGATGGACGTAGCGTCTTTAATGCAATTCAAGATGCATTTTTGTGTAATCCTTTTATCTCCTTCCTTCTTTTACAAGAAATAGTGAGGGGGGGTGAGTAGTTACAAAAAATGTTGATAAAGATTTACAATACGACTTAAAATTTGGTTATCAAATAGTAAGGTTTGGATTATGGGATATAATACAAAAAGAACCACATAATTTAGATTTAGATGAAACAGATAGGGTACATAGAATTGTGTACAATGAAAAATTTTCGTATAATGAAACCAGTAATGCATTGAAAGTAGAATACATATTGCCTGTGCATAATAAGTGGGGATTAACATTCAAACTATTTTTAGATGTTGAAGATTTGAAAAAAATTGATGATGTAAAGAGTCTTTTGGATAACAACAATTTTCTTGATATAACTCAAAGCGGTTCGGGTGAAAAACAAAGGATATATTTTCTTATTCCAGATGAATTTTGCAAGATAGTTGAAGAACCATATCATAAAATACTAAACAATTATATATATCCTGTGTGATTTATTCCAAATCGCTTTTGGTGAACATACACTCACCACCCTACCCCTATCCACACACCTCACAACCCGACCTCAAACCCCGTTGATGCCCCTGACTTGCAGTCGGAGGTCGGTGACTTTAAAGATGATGCTATATATAATGCCGGTCGGTTATGGCGGATCGAAAACAGACAGGAGGGGGTGATAGAAGAAAAAAATGGAAAAGAAAACTAAAATAACCATAACTTTAGCTTTGGCAGTACTAGTAATTATATTGTCCTTGGGAACAGCAATATCAATAGCACCCCAATGAAAGTGGTGCACAAACAGCAGCTCCGATTCAACCAGAAATAGAAGAGCCACAAGTTAAAGAGACATCCATCCAAGCATATAGTCTTGCTACTACGAGTGGAGAATTTAGGATTGTGGGGAAACGGACTATATATTCCGCACCTGCACCTTGTCCTACGATACTAGTAACCATCACTCATGCGGGAGCATTACCACGAGCTAACCAGTTAAAAGTGAGAGGTTTTGGTATTGCCCCAAATGATTTTTCGTGGGGTAATAGCTATACCTTTTGTGGACAGCCGCGTGAGATAACTGTTGAACCCGCTTCTAGCGGGCAAGCTACGGGTTACTACGATATAACAGTGTTGAGCTGAAACCGTAGTCTGAAACTGTTATGGTTCCAATAGTACGAGTGCCGGGAATCATGTATCAAGTCCCACGGTTCAAAAGAAAATGCAAATAGACAAAGTAGAAGAAATAATTAAAACGATTGAAAGGGTGGTGCCACCAACTTAGAAAGCTCTGCCCTTTCTCTATTTCTTATGCGAACTGAGGTTTTAAATGCAAAATGCAGCAAATAGATGCCTCGGAATTTATTCCGAGGTTGGAAGGATGGGGCTGCATTAGAATATCTTTATCCAAGACTTGTAAGGAGTGGTGTACTTATACTCGATGATTATGGGACTTTTCCTGGTGAGACAAAAGCAGTCGACGATTATTTCAAGGATAAGAACATCGAAATGCGCAAGTTTCCTTTTTGCATGACACCATGTTACATCATAAAGAAATGACATTATATATGATTAACTTATTTTTATAATAAAGGAGTGAAAGAGTATGGAGGTTGAAACGCTGGAATCAGAATTGAAAAGAGATAATGAAAAGTTTGAAGAAAAGAGGAGAGAATTAATAAAAAAACATTATGGGATGTGGGTGACCATCTTTAAAGGGAAAATTGCTTCAGTAGGGAAGACATACGATGAATCAGCGAGGAAGACGAGGAAGAAATTTGGTGAAAAAACAATGGTGACAAGACAAGTTGTTCTGGAAGAGGAAGAGAGGTATTGGATATTGAGGGGAAATGCAGTTCGCGGATAAAAATCAAATTACCACAAACGAAGAGTCCGATCTACTGGTTGATCCGGATCCATTTTCGATATTTCTTGGTGTTATGGGCTTTATAGGCTCTGTAGCATCCATTGCCGGATACATTGAATTTAGGAGAGAGCAAAGGCGACCGATAACAGAAGCACGAGTAAAACTACTCAGAGAGGCTAAATATCTTTTAATGACATTGGAAGTTGATACCATGCAGACTGAAACATCCTTGCGAAAATTGGAGTTTGGCTCATGCAAACCATTATTCACCTTACAGGGGTTTAACAAGTTTGATGAAGTTATAATAGTGCTTAATAGTCTTGTCGGAAGGAGTTTTGCGACAATTTCCAATCTGCTGCAGAAGCTATATAATATAGATATAATATTTGAAAAAGATGTTTATCTTCAACTTATTAAACTCCAGAACAGACTCAATGGAATCTTAAGAGAGGGTTATACCTATGAGGAAGGGTTTCGCGTCTATTATGAGATTATCGCCTTCACAAAGGATATATTGCGACAAATGAGGCTTCATTTAATGAAAGCGATGTAGATTCCTGCACATAATAGGATGTAAAAAACCATGCTTCGCTCGTCCAAATTTAACTTTGTCGAACTTCTTTAAGATCGGAAAGGGTAAGCGAAAATCCCGCTGCCTTTGACGAATGACCTGCTCGCCCACCCTACATTTTCCCGCGCTCATCCATTACCAGATCACCTACCCGCGGATGCACCCGAAGTTATTAGGGGTGGCTAGGCTAGGGATCCTAACATCCTATTTCGACCAAAAATCCTGGATGACCATCCTATCCTTTCCTTCCATTTCAGATATGATCCTCTTAATTTCTTCTTTTGATTTCACCCCTTTTGCCCACAACGCTTTTAAAATATCAGGGATATCCCATGCCTCAACACCATATTCTTTCGCAAATTTCTTCGCAATTTTATCATTCGTCAAAAAAG
>CAZOEM010000375.1:0-3543 GCA_964578735.1 uncultured Halobacteria archaeon
TGCCTCGTTCAGCTACTTTGGAGAACCTCTTTATGGTTTCATCATTACCCAAATACACGCACCATATCTGTAAGATCAAAGGATATGATACCGTTTTCTTGCGCAAACGCCTCTGCACTTGCGGTCAATCCTGATTTGGAGATTACACAATAATGTTCCCTGCGTCCACTGCCGCCCCAGTCAACAAGCTCAGATGTTGCCATCAGATTCTTAAGAACTTTCACACCTGCTTTCTTCTGCTGCCATTTGCACTCAACAAACATAATCTCTCGCGTGTGCTCGTTTAAGGCGATCAAGTCGATCTCCGCATCCTTGTGCCACCATCGGCCGATCTTGTCGAATCGAAATGGCAGGTCCTGCCGTATCTTGTATAGAAACTCCTTTGAAACATCCTCAAATGCGAAACTAGTGTATGAATCGAATTGCGACGTGATCATTCGAATTACAGCCGGAACATCTCCTGATTCTATCAAACCCGCATTCGGATAGACGAATTTGAACCAGAATTTGAATAGGTTATCCGCGACGTAATAGCGTGTGTTCCGTATCTTCTCTCGCGTCATTGTGACGGGCACGCTCTTTCTGATGTATCGCAAGTCGTGCAAGACATCGAGATATCGCGAGACCATGCCCTTATCCATTCCGGTTGCATTGAGAATCTCAGAAAACTTTGTTGTTCCCGATGAGATTGCCTTGAGGATAGAAAAGTAATTGCGTGGCTCTCTCAGCTCTTCACGCAGTAAAAACTCCGGCTCATTATATAGTACCGAGCCCTTATTGAGCAACGTCCGCTCGATATTCTCCATCACCTTATATTGATCGTCAAACAAAGTAAGATGAAAAGGAATCCCGCCAAGTACTGCATAAGCTGCCATAGCATCTTTAATATCGTATTGCGGGAAAAATTTGTACGAGTCATTGAATCCCAGCGGTTCTACAAGCCACTGCCCTGTTCTCCTACCATAGAGCGGGCTCTTGTAGTCAAACAGCCCTTCCATCATCGCAATACTCGAGCCACACAGGATGAGGTATATTTCCGTCTTCGATATGATTTCATCGTATATTTTCTGGAACATTGATTCGATGTCCCGTGTTGGATCGTGCAGATACGGGAACTCGTCGATCGTGATTACTATCTGCCTCTGGTACCGTTTTGAGAACTCGCTGAATAGTTCGATGTAATCGAAAAACTCAGCCCGTGCGAAGAGACTATCCCCGACAACCTCAGCCATCCTATTCTGAAGTTCTCGGATGTTCTCTACCCATCTCTTACGCCCTGCAAGGAAGTATATGGATGGCACATTCGGATTCTCACGCATAAACTGTATCAGCAGTTCGGTTTTTCCGACTCGACGCCTACCATAGATAATCAGAAGTTGGGGCGTTTGCTCTTCAAGTTTGGTCTTTAGGAATGCAAGTTCGCCTTCCCTGTTAATAAATTGTTTGTCCATGATTAGACTAATTATGCTTTAACTATATATGCCTATCTTGCCTATGGTGGGTGATGGGTGATGGGTGATGGAGAATAATAACATCAATTGTTGCATCGTTTAGCATTTTATGTTTAGATATTAGGATTTCTTTTTTGCCGCTAAGGCGGAAATGAATTTTGTCTATTTTTCTTCGTTTGCAACAATTGATGATTTTTATCTTTATCTCAGTCGTTTACACCACCTATTGGTATATTTCTAAATGCTATTATTTCAGATCCTCTAAAAACTTTGCATAAATTCTCATGGAAATTCTAAAGCCATCATTAATCATATTATCTAAGGTCTCTATTGACTCTTCTTTACTAATTAAATCCTTCCCAATCGCTTCCTTTATTCCAAATC
The DNA here is from genome assembly GCA_964578735.1 of uncultured Halobacteria archaeon. Taxonomy (GTDB): domain Archaea; phylum Halobacteriota; class Syntropharchaeia; order Alkanophagales; family Methanospirareceae; genus Methanophaga. Next base: position 1,836 of record CAZOEM010000375.1, read on the forward strand.
TTCCTTCAAAGATTCCTCAGAATAATGCATTTCAACGCCTTTTTCTTGCAGAATCTGGTTCATCCTTCTTAAAGAGACACAGGCTATTTCAGCAGCTTTCCATGTGCTTACTTCTCTCCTCAAATACTTTTGTATTGCCAGTTCTATTCTGTACTGCTTTAACCCAGAGGAAAGAATGTTTTTTATGAGTGCCGATCTATCTAAATAAGTTTGTTTTATTGCTTCCAAAGCCTTTGCAAATTCTTCGTCCACTTCCACGGATATAATTTCCATGTTTACAAGTTTCGCATTCTATGCATATAAATTAATGGCGGACTCCCGTACCGGAAGGGTTATTTCCAACGAAGAGATGGCTCGGCGGATTCGATCATAATAGGCAGAAATAATATGGACGGAAGAGGCCGAGCAGTGGCTCAAAGTACGCTCGCGCCGCCTAGGGCGCTCATCATCTTACCCAGGAAGGAGCACTGTCGAAAAAGGTTGCAACTGCACCGTAAGGAATTTTGACGGTAAAGAAGGGCAGGGTTGTTCTACGTAATAAAAGTATTAAAAGACGCAGGTGGACGTATGGCACGAGCTGAAAGAATTTTAAAGTCTCAGATAGTCTTAGATGTATGCCAAATTACTACGGTTATTTATATGTACGTGAGAACTAATAGAGTAAAGATAAAAAACAATGTTAGGTGCCGCTAATAGTAGCGAAAAGAAAAGAGCAAAATGATCCAAACGAAAGATATTATGAAGATCGCCCGAGCACGGCTCAAAGATGCCGACATTCTTCTATCATCGGAAGGTACGATGGTGCCATTTACCTTTGCGGTTATGGCATCGAATTGGCGCTGAAAACGAGAATATGCCAGACCTTGAAATGGCCCGGCTATCCTTCAACAAATAGCGAGTTTGAACAGTACCGGAGTTTCAAGACTCATGACCTGGACGTGTTGTTACACTTGGCGGGACGCGAACAACGAATAAAGACAAACTTCCTTGCCGAGTGGTCGGCTGTAGCTCAATGGAACCCAGCCGCAAGGTATCTGCCTATTGGTACCGCTAAGAAGGACGATGCCCATTTGATGATTTCGGCTGCTAAGAATCTGGTGAAAAAAATATGAATGAAATAGTCAAGAAACTTGTCCACACAGAACAGGAAATGGCAGCAGAAAAGGGTCGATTTCTATTATTTGCATTGTTCTTGCGCGAAGATGCACCGGACGTATGGGATGTAGTAGTTGCCGCCCCCTGGGTAACAAAAAACAAGTCGGATTCGTTGCGATACATGTCTAACAAGCTTCGAGCAGTTCTTAACCCGAATGAATTTATAAAGCTATCTCGAATCGTCATAATCGACCCGGACAACCCTGCTCTTGCTGCATTACAGCAGGCAATTAGCATTGAACACGGCATTACAGAGATAAAAGATGGCACTTTTTTTGGTCTACAGATCAAACATGCATATTTGATTACTTCAAGGCGTGATGCGGACCCAGCACCCAGCAACTCAATGCAGCGGTCGCGGTAAAAAGAGACTATCCCCGACAACCGCAGCCATCCTATTCTGAAGTTCTCGGATGTTCTCAATCCATCTCTTACGCCCTGCAAGGAAGTATATGGATGGCACATTCGGATTCTCACGCATAAACTGTATCAGCAGTTCGGTTTTTCCGACTCGACGCCTACCATAGATAATCAGAAGTTGGGGCGTTTGCTC
>CAZOEM010000376.1:0-3534 GCA_964578735.1 uncultured Halobacteria archaeon
TGTTCCAACCCCGGCACAAAAGCCAACTTAACTTTTCTGTCCTGGGCCTCTTTGGCCACAAATTCTATCAAAGGGGTAGGGTTGCCCGTTAGTTCGGCGACAAAAATCCAGCCAGTTTTAAAGATATTTTCAAAATTGATTTGCTGAAGTTCGCTTATTATGGGTAATTTTGAGAGCCAGGAACGATTAACACTCTTTTCTTTACAAGGTACTATGTTTCCTTTTAAACTGGATAAATTATCTGCAAGCTCAATTTCTCTTTTTACCTCTTTAGAATTAAGTGCTGGAAAAGTTACGATTACAATAAAATATTTGCATGCTCCAATAGCTTCATCAATAACTTCTTGCCCTACTTCTCCTTTCTTTATGTTTTCGTCAGCCACAAAAGCGGATCTATCAGTTTTTTCAAGTGCTTCTTTAAGATGCTTAGCATAATCTAGCCCTGTTGTTGTCTCATAACAAATGAAAACTTTTTTAGACTTTCTGTGCTTCATAGTTCCATTATTCTTGTCTTTAGTCATATTTTTATCCTTCCAAAAGATACACCACTGCTAAATGTGCTATCGGAGGGTTTAGCACCATTCTTAAGAAAGTTTGCAATCTCTGAATATCCACTTTTAAAATCACCCCTGTTTTTAAAGACCCATACGGCTATTTGCTCTTAAGGAACTTCACTTACCCTGTAATGCCCTGTAAGTTTTTCCGATAGCCAACCATTCTTCGCTTTTCTTCTATATTCTGGAATTTTGCTGCGTATTGCTTCAAAACGCTTTGGATCTATCGGGCCTTGATCGAGCATTTCACTTGGTCTCCCTCTCTCGATATGCTTTATAACATCATCAGCAACTCTCAGCGATATGCTTTCATATTGACTTATAATTTCTGTCAATTTATCTCTAATTTCCAACCTCATTACTCCTGCCCTTTCGGAGTCGCTTTGGTGGTAGTGAAGCAAGGCATCAACATCTTCATCGAAATGAATAAAAGCTGCTCGTTTTTTACGATTTGTCCTTGCTAAAAGCCTCCAATGTTCAATTTCTGCTTTGACACCTGATGAATATGTCCCATCTAAAAATAGGGGGCGATAAATCAATATCCCATTGGTCCATAAAACAAATAGATGATCCCTTGAAGAGACCTGCAATTCAATCTGCCGTTCAAAACTCCTCAACATAGCATCAGCTCTTTCACATAACGAATCGGGAGTTTGTTCTAAATCAACGAACCACCCGTTCTCAAAATCCCATTTCCTAAATGCTATGACCCTTTTGTGGTTTATATCACTGGATCCGCCAGGAATACTTGAATACATAAGGGAGTCCATTTCGGCAGGTAAAGGCCAACGCTCCTCTAAAATCGGTTCTCTAAGTGCCAAGGTACCACTTCTACGCTTTCTATGAATTCTGTATTCATCGATTGCGGAAGGCATTATACAAATGAGATCGTTCTTGAGAAATTCCGCTTGTAATTCATTGAATTGACCAACAACCTCATGCCACTGTTTTGTTTTTCTAAATAATCTGCGAGGTCTGGAGATCGGATGTGAAAAGTACACAGAAACCGGTCTCTCTTTTTGAAGCCAACACGCGGCAGCAACTGTAAGTTGCTTTGCACTCCAAACCAAGAAGTTGGTCTTTAATTGAGTAGCAAGCTTTTCGGCTATTACAATCTCCAGGTGTCGCCAAGATATAAGATGAGTCATTACTCCAATTTGCCATTCTAAACATAGAGAGGCCAAATGTTCGGGAGGCAACATTTTCACATCGATACCCTCATCCTCCCTAATTCGCCCTATAAGGCTTGGTATACGATATTTTGGATTGAACAATGCTTTTTCATCGGTTAAACGCTGGTACATATCATAAACATCATCTATGAGAAGAAGGATATGGGATGGTTTGAAACCGTCTCATTCAAACTTACTTGCGTCAATAGGGGAGTAAAATTCGTCGTATCTACCACCATAGTAGATCAAATGACAAGATAGGACTTTTATGGCTTTCTGAGATTTCCTAAACCTATAGAAAGCTTCCGATACCGCCTCCCTCCATAGATCTAATATATCAGACCGAGATAGATTCCAGGTAATATCGTTCATTTCAGGCCATTTGGGAACATTTGATGGTCGACTAACTCCCACATCGGAGAGTTTTTTCTCTGCGTGTCGCGATTCACAAAGTATGTCTTCTACGTCTTGAACATTAATGTCGTTCAGCTCATTTTGAAGTTTTCCAATTGCTTTCCGTAAGCCTGAACCAGACGGAGCACAGACAATAATGTACTTTTGCTTAGGCATCCTCACCGTTATAGCAGTTCGCCAGAATATAAGGTTTGATTAGTTTGAATGCTTTTTTATACCTTCTACAAATTGTCGAATTTCGGCAATCCCATGATAGCTTGTGGAACCTAATGTTAGCTCGGGTCCTGAAAGACCACTGACCGGAGTAGTCGTGACCCTGAAGCCAGCTTTACGGAGAATATTGATAGCGTCAAAGCTATTTTCCTCGGAATAGTCGACACACAAGCGTACCTTTCCCCTTATTGGCGCAACCTCAGTAGATTTTATTATGACATTTTTTCCCTTCATGAAAATTTCCTCCTTTCTTTTTACCCCTTACAATTTTATACAACGATAGACTTTTTATCTTACCAAAAGGCTTAATGATATAAAAGCTTTTCAATTTTTTAAAACCCCCTAAAACTTTCAATCAAAAAATAAAGGGTAAAGAAACATATGAAATTAAATTTTGATTTGAGTGTATTGAAAAGCATAGGGGGAAATCTATGGCTGGCTGGGAGGTGTGAATAGGATGTGGATGAAAAAAGAAGGGGTTAGAAAGATATGACCGTTAGAGAAGGGAAAGTGGGGGGCGGAAGGATTATAAAAAGCGTAGAAGAGGAAAGGAAAAAGATCAACTTACGTGTTGATGCACAAATTTAAAATAATGCTAATATAGAAGAAAAGGAAATGAGCTACATCACCTTCTCCAAGAACATCTTCATACCGGTGACGAACGTATGCAGGAATGCATGTGATTATTGCGTGTTTAAAGCACGCAGCCTCGAAGAGGCTTACGTAATAGACAAGCGCGATTTTTTAGCGATTATAACTAATTGCGGTGCGGCGACAGAAGCGCTATTCACAGCAGGCGAAAAGCCAGAACTCGCACATCTGGCTCACTTCTTCACAGATCGCCTTGCCTCTTTGGGGTGCTCCACCCTCATGGAATACACGAAAGAACTGTGCAAACTCGCGATAAAACGTGGATTACTACCACATTGTAATTTGGGTGTGCTGAGTAGAGCGGAATTGAAGGAACTACGACCAGTGAATGCGTCTATGGGCTTGATGCTTGAAACTACTTCCGAACTCGAAGCGCATAAGAACTCGCCGGATAAAGACCCAAAGCTGAGATTGGCGATGATAGAAGAGGCGGGTAGGCTCAAGATACCTTTCACTACGGGCCTATTAGTGGGCATAGGGGAAGAAAAGGGCGATCATATCCGCGCTTTAGAAGCTATAAAATCAGTACA
>CAZOEM010000377.1:0-3518 GCA_964578735.1 uncultured Halobacteria archaeon
ATGGATTGTGGCGATAGCGAAGGCTAGAGTCCCCTACTTGGGGTATCCGTCTCTTGTATTGAAAGGCCCTCTAAATAGGATCAAGGAATGGTTCAAAAGCCGTGGGTGATGTCGAGGTCAAGTGTTGTTGAGCGGATAAGTGGCTTCTTATTCAGCCCGTTGAAAACATTTGATGCTTCTAAGGATGACACGCTTGGAAATGCGGCTGTCTATTTTATTTCTATTCTGGCGATAGGTGCAGTGCTTAGCGGTATCACGGGTTGGCTAGTATTTCACCACGATGTAGCTATAGCCATGTTTGTTTTGGTATTCGTTCTTGGAATACTCGATGTTTTCATTGGTGGACTATTGATACACATTTGGGTATATCTCTTTGGGGGTAGAAAAGGAGTAACGCAGACCGTGAAGGCATTGATGTACGGTGCGACACCAAAATGTCTATTGGGCTGGATACCAATTGTAGGTACCTTCACGGTACTATGGACGCTCATCCTACAAATCGTTGGCATAAGACAACTTCATGAGCTGTCTACGGAAAGGGCAGTTCTTGCTGTGATTTTTGGTATGGTTCTTGCAGTAAGCATACCCCTGTCAGTGACATACGCAGCAACGGGGACGTGGCATATAGGATTTGCAACAGAATCAGCGAGCATGGAGCCTAATATGCACGTGGGCGATTTGATATTCGTGCAGGCGCCGCAACGCACAAGTATCATAACACAGGAAGAAGGTAAATTGGCCAATTATAAGTCATTCAACGGTTACGGTGATGTGATTATATACCGGGCGAATGGTCTTTCCTCGAGAACACCGATAATACATCGGGCGATGTGTTGGGTGGATAAAGGAGGGCAGATGCCAAATGGAAAACCTGCCCCTCACGAAGGTTACATAACCAAAGGCGATAATAACGCCGGCTATGACCAGCCAAATCTGTCGCAGCCAGTGAAAACCGAATGGATTGTGGCGATAGCGAAGGCTAGAGTCTCCTACTTGGGGTATCCGTCTCTTATATTGAAGAATCCTTCTATACTCAAAGACCGATTTTAATGCACTGCTTCGTCAAATGCGCAATCTCCCAATACCTTAATTATTTCATCCTCAGAGGTCCATAGATGTATATTATACGTCGTTTTTAATCACCTATCTCCACGGGAATCTAAAATTAGCCGAAATCATAATTTTTTGATTGTCTCACTCTGTGGCAGAAAAATTATACTTTAAAAAATATACAATAAAAAGTCAATACACTATTTTAAATCTGTGTTAATCGGCGTTAATCTGTGTCTTAAAAATTTTTGATTTTGCTAAATCTGTGTCACAAACCCCGCACATAAATAGGTGCGGAGCCTGTAACCAAAAGATAAAAAAATCAGTAGGGCATCATACCGCCTGGCATACCACCACCCGCACCAGGAGGGGGTGCTTGAGGCGCTTCTCTACTCGATGCGATCACATCATCTATCTTGAGAATCATTATAGCCGCCTCTACTGCGGAGTCCATTGCTTGCTTCTTCAACCTTAACGGCTCTATCACACCCCGTTGCCACATATCCACGACTTTACCGGTATAAACGTCCAGACCCGCGGTCTTTTCACCACGTTCATGTGCTGCTTTCAGCTCAACTAGCTTATCTATCGGATCAAGCCCGGAATTTTCCGCTAATGTACGCGGTATTATCTCCATCGCCTCTGCGAATTTCTCAACCGCTAATTGCTCCCGTCCTTTCAATGACGCACTGTATTCTCTTACTCTCAACGCTAACTCTGTTTCCACAGCGCCGCCACCCGCAATTGCTTTGCCGTCTTCTATTATGCAGCCCACGACACGAAGCGTATCATCTAGCGACCGGTCAACTTCATCTACCACCTGTTCTGTCCCGCCCCGTACTATAATAGAGACCGCATTGGGGTTCTTACATTGCTCTATGAAGAGCATCTTAGAGCCTGATACCTTCCGCTCCTCTACCAATCCCGCATAGCCTAAATCCGCCTCCGTTAGCACATCTACGGCATTCACTACGTTACCGCCAGTAGCCTTTTCCAATTTCTCCATATCGCTTTTCTTCGCTCTTCTCACTGCAGTAATCCCTTCCTTCGCAAGATAATGCTGCACCATATCGTCTATCCCTTTCTGGCATATCACGACATTCGCACCGCTTTCTTTTATCTGTCCTGCCATCCGGTGCAACATCCGCTCCTCTTCCGCGAGGAAACTTTTCAACTGGTCTGAAGACTGTATCTTTATCTCTGCACTCATTTCTGTCTTCTTCACTTCAAGTGATGCGTTAATCAAAGCTATTTTCGCGTCTTCTATCTTCGTTGGCATACCCGGATGCACGATCTCTTTGTCTATTGCCATACCCTGCACTAACTCGGTATCGCTCATTCTACCGCCGACTTTCTTCTCCACGTTTATGTTATCTATATCAACCACTCGTTTACCTTTAGAATCTTCTTCTGCTACTGCCTTGTCTGCATTGATCGCAACCTCAGCGAGGAAATCGCGAGAAGAATCAGCGGCTTTTCCTGTTATCGCTGTCTCTGCTATCTTCTTCAGTTCTTCCATATCCTCTATATCTATATCCTTTCCGATTTCATCCAGGACCTTCTTCGCCTTCTCAGCCGCGAGCCGGTATCCTAATGTGATTACCGTTGGATGTAGGTTCAGTTCCAGTAGTTCCTCTGCCTTCTTTAGCAGTTCTGCGCCAAGAACCACAGCAGTGGTCGTGCCGTCACCAGCCACCTCCTCCACTGTTTTCGCTACTTCCACCATCATCTTCGCTGCCGGACTATCTATGTCCATCTCCTTGAGGATCGTCACACCGTCGTTTGTTATAACCACGTCACCAAGGGAATCAACAAGCATTTTATCCATCCCTTTCGGGCCCAACGTGGTGCGAACAGCATCGCCAACTGCTTTCGCCGCATTTATATTCGCGATCTGCGCATCTTTACCTCTTGTACGTTCACTTCCTGCCTTCAACACTAATATGGGTATTCCACCTAATTGTCCTGCCATTTTACATTCTTACCTCGTCTCATTCACTATAATTAAATAGCACTATATTTTATGTAATGATAGTTAGATTAGCTCTTATATAATATTTATTGGCACATAGATATTTCAGAAGTATCTTATTTATCTGTGAATTGATGATAATTTAGATGGACGTGGTGGGACGAGAGGAGAGAATGAGAGTAGTGATGAAATTTGGTGGTGGTGCAGTCGCAAATGGCGAAAAGATAAAGACCGTGGCGAATTTGGTGAGGCGGTCCAAAGAAGCGGGAGGAGATATGGAGATTGTCGTTGTAACCTCTGCGATTTATGCTGTCACTGATACAATCTATGAGCAGGCGAATAGGATAGCAGAAGAAGGGAAAGTGGAAAAAGCGAAGGAGTTCCTGGAAGAATTACAAGAGAAGCATAACAAGGTAGCTTATGGGGCGATAGATGACACACAGGTATTAGAAGAAGTAAAGGGCGAAATAAGGGAAAGAATGGCTGAAATGGAGAA
>CAZOEM010000378.1:0-3505 GCA_964578735.1 uncultured Halobacteria archaeon
ATTTGCTTGAATTATCAGGGCGATATGTTCCACGTAAATTACCAAAGAGCCGATAATTTTCAACAAAAAGGCAGAGGGCTTCAATAGATACTATTACGCTTTTAAATATCTAAATCTATTTACAACAAACACAATGGCAAAAGAGAGAGATACGATACAGGATTTTTATGAACTCTCAGTGAACGAGATAATGGATAAGAGGCTGCCGTTAATAGAAAAAGATGCGAGCATAGACTGCGTTTTATCTATCCTAACTGAAAGCGATCACGTCTGGGTTGTTGAAAGCAAAGGGAGCGAAAAGTTGGTTGGAATAATAACAGAGCACGATATTTTGGGTTTTTTTTCTCCAAGAAAAGAAGTTTCATTCTTTGGATTGCCAAGTAAAAAGGCTTTACATTACGAAACTTTTGAGAAGGCAGGGCACATCATGTCCAGGGATCCAATAATATGCAGCCCAGATGAAAAAGTGAAAGATGCATTAAACAAAATGGTGGATCACAGGGTGAGAAGAACTCCCGTAGTGGAAAACAGTGAAATAATAGGAGAGATAACGCTCCATCATTTGATAAGAAAATTTTACACATTCATAAAAAATTCCAGTTGAAAAAAGGTTATGGTAATAGAAAACGTCATTTTACTGATTGGAATTGCACTCACGTTAGGGTTTGTGATAGGGAAAATAACGCATCAGTTACGTCTCACATCAATAGTAGGATATATTGTCGTTGGTATACTATTGGGACCGGCATTCCATGTTGTAGATTTGAGTTCTTATGAGACCAATCTAATAGTTAGCTTCACGCTCGGTTTAATAGGATTTACCATTGGAGGAAGTTTTACAATAGAATTCTTGAAGAGGCTTGGAAAAATAAGCATTGTAATTACCATAATCGAGTCATTCGTAACTTTTTTAATTGTTACCTTAGGTATATTCTTTTTCACACATAATTGGTATATTGGTTTGCTTTTGGGTTCTTTAGGTCCTGCAACTGCGCCAGCAGGTACGATAGCTGCTTTACATGATTGTAAAGCGAGAAGAGGTACTTTGAGTAAGATGACTACTGCAATAGTAGGACTGGATGACGGCATTGCAATCATCATCTTCGTAATTGCTATTGCTATTGTAAAGGCATCTTTTGGAGGGGCCTTATCCTTTTATTCCACGGTTCTGAAGCCGGTGATAGAAATCCTGGGTGCGATTGTTTTGGGAATAGTAATTGGGTTTTTATTGGCATATTCAGCAAAGAGAACTAAGGGAAGAGATAGCATTCTGATAGTTTCTTTGGCTGGCATTTTAATGTGCATTGGAATTGCCGACTTCTTCGGGTTATCATCAATATTAGCGTGTATGCTTTTGGGTGCCACATTCATTAATTTAGTTCCAAGTGTAGGCAGAACGTCTTTTGAACTCATAGAGAGTGTTCTTCCGCCCATTTACATTATCTTCTTCATCGTAGCGGGACTAAAATTAAGACCCGACTTAATGCTTGGGATGGGAATGATAGGGATAATATATATAGGATGCAGGATAATAGGTAAAATAAGCGGCGCGTTTATAGGTGCTAAAACAACCAGAGCCGAACCAGTAGTGGCGAAATATTTGGGTCTTACTTTATTGTCCCAGGCAGGGGTCGCTGTTGGCTTGGCATGTATGGTATCAGGAGAACTCTCAGCTTACGGAGCTTTGGGGCAATATCTTGGCGCCGTGGCAATTACGGTAATCGCTGCCACGACAGTCGTATTCGAAATAATTGGTCCGATAGGCGTGAGATACGCGGTTGTTAGAGCGGGAGAGGCAGAGAGTGCATAATGCATAAGTAAACAAATACTATTTATCTATTCTTTGCAAGAACATATGTTAGCCCGCTTAACCATTCTTTGGTTTTCTCCTTCACGGTTTTTTGTATTAGCTTCAGCCTTGCAATATCCAGAAGTTTCTTCTTATGATCCGCTCCCTAACGGGTCAGTCTAAAATATTATTTTGTCTAAGTTTATTTTTAGTTATACTAAATGAAATCCTATGTAAAAACACAAGATATAGGAGGTATAAGAAATGGACAGATGGTTTGATCCGTTTGAGGAGCTAAGAAGGCTGCAAGAGAGGATGTACAGAATTTTCAAAGAGCTAGAACCTTCTTTTATGGAGCGGAAGATGCTGCCTGCAACTGGCGGTGAACTTGCATCCGTAGAGCCGTTTGTGGACGTAATTGACAAGGGAGATAAGGTCGTGGTTGCCGCAGATGTGCCGGGAGTCGAAAAAGAGGATCTTTCGGTAAATATAAGCGGCGATAGGCTGGAGATCAGTGCGGAACGCAAGAAAGAGGCGGAAGAGAAAAAAGAAGGGTACGTCAGAAGAGAGAGGACTTATACAAGCTATTACAGAGCGATACCTCTTCCGGCAGAAGTAGATGCGGATAAGGCGGACGCAACGTTTGAAAATGGTGTGCTTGAGATTACGATGCCGAAAGTAAAGGAGATAGAGACGAAGAAGATCGAAATTAAGTGATCTTTTGAGATTATGGAAAATGTACCATACCTTTTCCTTATTTTTCATCTTTTTACTTTAATAACAAAACATTATGTATACCCTACCTACGTTCTTCCTGATGGTGTTCACCGCCATCTTCGTCATCGTCAATCCCATTGGGAATGTCATGGTCTTTCTCTCATTGACAGAAGATAGGGGATTTGATGAAAGGAAGCGAATGGCAAAGAAGACAGCGATATTTGGATGTCTTACTCTCGTAATATTCGCAATATTTGGTGATTTTATTCTCTCTTTCTTTCAGATTACAGTCGATTCACTGCGTGTTATTAGCGGAATACTGATATTAGCGATTGCAATGGATATGATGCAGGGAAGAAAACCAAGAGCGAAGCATACGCCAGAAGAAGTGAAAGAGTCCAGCGAAAGGGAGGATGTATCCTTCTTTCCACTTGCTGTCCCTATGCTGGCGGGTCCTGGTGCGATGACGACTGCAATCGTCCTGATGAGAACCGCAGAGTCAATACAATTTAAGGTAATCGTCTTAATATGTATCAGCCTTACCTTTCTCATAACAGGGATTCTCTTCAGACTGTCTGAGCAAATTCAACGCGTGCTCGGCGTGACCGGAAGCATGGTGATCACAAGGATGATGGGATTCATATTAGGTGCAATAGCAATTCAATTCATTACGACTGGATTGTGGGATATCTTTTTGGCACTACAACAGAGTAGTGTGGGATAGGATTATCGTATATCTTACTAAAGAAGCCGTGTGTTTTCCGTTTTCTCCACCTTTTATTTACCGCCATCCTTTTCTGTTGAAGCCCCAACCTCGCCACCCTCGGAATAAATTCCGGGGCATCCACATTTGTCGTAGGATAAAACATTATTCTTGAAGCTCAGCAGGAGGTTTAGGTGAAGAAGGTCCTTGTTGAATTAAAATCCTTTGCTGGTTAATAAAGGCCTTTCCATTATGGTTTTCGATAATCTTTACCGCATTTGTCCCGTTAAAAGTAT